>VGWC01000010.1 GCA_016873775.1 Ignavibacteria bacterium
GCAATGGATAATATAAGGTGATAAGGTTAGAGCGATTGGAAATACATTTTGCTATTAAGGTTTATAAAAATATTTTATGAAACTACAAACATACATACTTGCTTTTCTCCTCCTTGCGCCATTCTCCACGCTGGTTGCGCAGAGGATTGAGAATGTGGATTTTCGTGTGGTGAATGAAAAAGAAATTTGGGTAACGTATGATATTGTGGATGCGCTGAACTCCGAGACGTTTGATGTAAGTATGGAAGTTTCTCTTGATGGCGGAAAAACTTACACGATTGTGCCGAAAAGTGTGAGTGGAGATGTTGGAGTCGGTGTTTATGGTGGAAAAGGAAAGAAAATTATTTGGAATGTCTTAGCAGACACGAAAGAATATTATGCCGAACAGACAACTATCAAACTTTCTGCAAAAGTAAATGTGCAAAAAGGTTTGTATCTTTTTTATGGGCTTGGTGTTGGCTTTATTAGATTTATAGAAACAAATTGGGAAGAATATAGACCGCCTAACTGGTATGGCGAGCCAACAGGTTATAATGCAAAAAATGAAGAAAGAATTAAGATATCTGTTACCGGAACATTTGGAGCATTATTATTTTTACCTGCAATTGGTTATAGATTTACCAAAGAATTTGCTATTGAATTTCGATTAATCTTGAATGCTTCGGGGGGAAGTAGGCCAATCAAAGATGGAGGTTTACTTGTCGATTTGAAATATTATTTAACTCATAAGTTTTTTCTAAAAGGCGGTACTGGAATTGGAAACAATCAATATGAAGTTAATTATCAGAATATCGCAAATAAATTACCTTTTTCTTTTAGCGCTGGGTGGTTAGATTATTCAAATGAGAATTGGTTTTATGTTTATGAAATTGGATTATTTGGGATGAATGGTTCTCAATCAGTTTCAGTGAACATTGTTTTAGGTTATGACTTTTAGGAGAATTGTATGTCACAGAAAATAATTTATTTCTTCATCATACTAAATGTAATAAATATTGTTTATGCTCAAGAAGAATTAATTACTAATACGAGCAAGCCAAAAAACGTGAAAATCGTTGCAGATACAAAATATCCAACAATCAAAATCCTATCTCCACAAAACTTTCGCGGAATGAAACCACTTAAAGAATCATCGCTTGAAATTATTGGTCTTGCAAGTGATGAGAGTGGAGTGAGTTTAGTTTCTGTTAATGGAAAAGCGGCGCAACTTTCTGAGCCATCATATAGCGAAGTGCAACAATATAATGTAAGCGGCAAAGTGGTAAAGTTTTCGGGAGAGGTTTCACTTTCAATGAGAGAAAATACAATCACTATAATAGCAACGGATACAAAAAATAATACGGCAGAGGAAACGTTTACGGTTGTGCGAGAGGAAGAAAAAATTTCTACACTAATTACAACAAACGATTCGCAATTTATCAAAGGAAAATATTATGCGCTTATTATTGCTGTGCAAGATTACAAAAGCATTATGGGTTTGGAGTACCCATTGCAAGATGCAGAGAATGTAAAAAATGTTTTAACGACAAATTATACATTTGAAAATAATGCAATTCATTTTTTGAAAAATCCTAATCGCAAAGATATTTTTTCTGCGTTGCAGCAACTCAAGAAAAAACTTTCTGCGGAAGATAATCTGCTCATTTATTATGCAGGACACGGGTTTTGGGATGTGGATAATAGTCAAGGATATTGGCTTCCCGCGAGCGCAAGTTGGGACGACCGCGCGGAATGGATTTCCAACAGCGATATTCGCGACAACATCAAAAGCATCAAAACGAAACATACGCTGTTAATTTCGGATGCGTGTTTCAGCGGAGGAATTTTTAAGTCGCGCGAAGCAAAGGAGAAGCCGGATATTTCGATTCAAAAAATGTATGAACTGCCGAGCCGCAAAGCGATTACGAGCGGCACGTTCAAAACCGCCGTTCCCGATAAAAGCGTGTTTGCGGATTACTTGCTCAAACGCTTGAAAGAAAATTCCGCAAAGTATTTGGACGCAGAAAATCTCTATCTCAACTTCAAGCAAGCGGTCATCAATAATGGTCCCGCCGTTCCGCAGTTCGGCGTGATTTATGATGCGGGTGATGAAGGGGGAGATTTTATTTTTGTGAGGAAGTAGTTTGCTCGTTTGTTCGTTTCTAAAAAGTTTTTCCATTAACTAACTAACCAGCAAACGAACTAACTAAATAACATTTAAATCTAACACCTAAAACCTAATTTATGGCATCAGACAGTTCATTCGACATCGTTTCTAAAATTGATTTTCAAGAAGTAGATAATGCACTGAATCAAGCGCGGAAGGAAATTATTCAACGCTATGATTTTAAGGATTCAAAATCATCCATCGAGTTGAAAGAGAAAGAAAAAGAAATTGTTCTCATTTCTGACGACGAATTTAAAATGAAATCGGTTGTGGACATTGTGCAATCGAAAATGATTAAACGTGGAATACATTTGAAAGCGTTGAAGTTTGGGAAAATTGAACCTGCTGCAAATACAACCGTGCGGCAAGTGATTTCTCTGCGCGTCGGAATTGAAAAAGAAGATGCAAAACTTTTGACGAAGATGATAAAAGATTCCAAGTTGAAAGTGAACGCGCAAATAATGGAAGACCAAGTTCGCGTTGCAGGAAAAAGTAAAGATGATTTGCAGTCTGTAATTCAGATGGTGAAGAATGCTGACCTACCATTTCCAGTTCAGTTTGCGAATTATAGATGATATGCGATTTGAGATTTGCGATGTGAGTATTTTGAATTGACTTGATATGGACTCACATATCTCACATCTCACATCTCACATCATTTCACATTCACTAAAAGAAATAGACGATGCATTTGATTATTGTGCAAGAATTACAAATTCACATTACGAAAATTTTCCAGTTGCATCGTTATTTCTTCCGCAGGAAAAACGTCCGTACATCCAAGCGATTTATGCTTTTGCAAGAACTGCTGATGATTATTCCGACGAAGGAAATATTTCGGTTGAAGAACGTATGGAAAAATTAGAAGATTGGAATACGCAACTTGACCTTTGTTTTCAGCATCAATCTCAACATCCAATTTTTATTGCATTGGAAGAAACTGTTTTTAAACTCAATCTTCCGAAAGAACCATTTACCGATTTACTTACAGCATTCAAGATGGATGTAACAAAAAATCGTTTTGAAAATTTTGAAGAGTTGCTTTTCTATTGCAAACACTCTGCAAATCCGGTTGGAAGATTAGTGTTGCTCGTGTTCGGTTATCGCGATGAAAAACTATTTCAGTTTTCCGACAACATTTGCACTGCATTACAACTCGCAAATTTTTGGCAAGATGTTTCTGTTGATAAAAATAAAAACAGACTTTATATTCCACTTGATGATATGAAACGATTTGATTATTCAGCGGAGAAATGGAATGATGGAGTTATGGATGATAGTTTTTTTCAATTGATGAAATTTCAAGCAGAAAGAACGAAACAACTTTTTTATGATGGAACAGAATTACTCGAAAGCGTTGATAAAGATTTGCGTTTGGAATTACGACTCGTATGGTTTGGCGGAATGAAAATTATACGAAAGATTGAAAAACAAAATTACAACGCGTTTGCGCGAAGACCACAATTGAATTTGTTCGATAAACTTTCAGTATTTTACAAAGGAATGTTTGCAAAAAGTTTTTATCACAATCCAGAATCACCTGCACGATGGGAATAACGGTTGCCGCTGATATTGTCCGCGAAAGTCATTCGAGTTTCACGCTTCCGTTTTTGTTGTTTCCCAAAGAACAGCGGGAAGCATTAAATACAGTGTATGCATTTTGTCGTCGCACTGATGATATTGTTGATGAAATTGAAGATACATCGTTGCGCGTGTTGTTTTTAAAAAAATGGCGCGAAGAACTTGGTAATGCATTAAACGGAAATTCGGAATATGTGTTGTTGAATCAATTGATTGTCGTTGCCAAAAAATTTAACATTCCCATCGAATATTTTTATCAACTTATTGAAG
Source organism: Ignavibacteria bacterium (assembly GCA_016873775.1). Taxonomy (NCBI): domain Bacteria; kingdom Pseudomonadati; phylum Ignavibacteriota; class Ignavibacteria; species Ignavibacteria bacterium. Next base: position 3,998 of record VGWC01000010.1, read on the forward strand.
GTGTGGAAATGGATTTGAACAAAACGCGCTATCGAACGTTCGATGAGTTGCAGCAATATTGCGAATATGTTGCATCCTCTGTTGGTTTAATGTGCATAGAAATTTTCGGTGCGCGAAAAGAACAGACGAAAGAATACGCACTGAATTTGGGAATTGCACTGCAACTCACGAATATCATTCGGGATGTGAAAGAAGATGCAAAGCAAGGAAGAATATATTTTCCGCTTGAAGATTTGCAGCGATTCAATTATTCCGAAAATGAATTGCTCAAGAATTTGTATAACGATAAATTTGTTGCGCTCATGAATTTTCAAACACAGCGAGCGCAAGAATTTTATGAACGAGCAATGCAATTACTTCCCCATGAAGAAAAACGCTCAATGTTTGCTGCAAAAATTATGGAGCGTGTTTACTATCATACACTTATCCGCATCAAGAAATTTCGCTATAATGTATTCGAAAGAAAATTATCCTTGCCAAAATATTTGCGCATATTGATAGCGATGAAATATTGGGTAAAACTTCGCCTCTTTGGATAAACCCAATATCGAATTAAAGAAATAAAGTATTTTGGAGTTCGTAAGTCACAATTTCTCAGCGCTCCACTGTTCCTCGACTCATCATTTCAATTGCTTGATATTCTCAATCAGTTTTATTCTATAGCAACAAGTGAAAACTGACGTTCTCATTATCGGTGGGGGTTTGAGCGGACTTGCAACCGCTGTAAAACTTTCACAAAAAGGCGTTAAGAAAATAACACTTGTTGAGGCGAGCGGAAAACTTGGCGGCAGAACGTATTCGTTTATGCACAAAGAAACCGGCGATATCATTGATAATGGACAACACGTTCTCGTTGGCGCGTACACAAACACTCTTGAATATTTGGATATTATTGGAACAGGAAAATTTCTTTCTGTGCAAGAAGAACCACATTTGAATTTTTGGTCTGAAGACAAGGGATTTTCGACATTTGAAATTGGAACAGGAAAAATATCTGTTTCGTTGAAGTTTAAAGGACTTTCGCTTATAAGCAGAATTGGTTTGAAAAACGTTGGGAACTTTATTCAAAAATTTCCATCGAACGAAAATGAAATTGTTGATTCAACAGTTGAAGATTGGTTGAATTCGTTACATCAATCGGAAGAAGCGAAAAATAATTTTTGGTTTCCAATTGCTATTGCTGTAATGAATGAATTGCCGGAACAAGCATCAGCATTGTTATTTGCGCGTTCACTTAAGTCAGTTTTTTTTTCAAGTAAAGGAAATGCACGTATCCTCATTCCGACAATCGGACAAACGGAACTGTATGTTGAACGTGCGGAAAAATTGTTGGAGAAAAGTGGAGTGGAAATTTTTTTAAACAATGAAGTAGTTTCCCTCGAAGAAAAAAATGGTAAATTTATTTCAGCGCGATATCATAATGGTGAAAAAATAGAAGCAAACTATTTTGTCAGTTGCGTTCCATACTTTGCGCTTGACAGAATTATAGAAAATTCTGAAACGGATGAAAAACAGTTTTCATATTTGAAGGAATTTTCTTCTTCTCCGATTATCTCCGCCTATTTTTGGTTTGATAGAGAAGTAATGAAACAAGATTTTGTTGGAGTTTGCGGTAGAACTATACAATGGATTTTTAATCGGGAACAAATTTTACAAAATAAAAATAAACTACCACAATGTATTTCCGTTGTCATCAGTGGTGCATACGTATTGATTGATAAATCGAAAGGCGAAATTGAAAAATTATGTTTGAATGAAATGCAAGAAATTTTTCCGAAAGCAACGAGCGAAAATATGCTTCATTCATTTATTATAAAGGAAAAGCGAGCAACATTTTCATCTTCTCCATCAATTGAATTTCTTCGGACAAAAACAGAAACTGTGTACGAAAATTTTCTTCTTGCTGGTGATTGGACAAATACGAAACTTCCCGCAACAATTGAAGGAGCAATACAAAGCGGGTTTGAAGTTGCAAAAAAAATATTTTAATTTTTTTTTAGTTACTATTGACTTTTGTAAAAAAACGTTATATATTTCACCCAGAAACATAAAAGTAACCCATAAATCATTCCTAATATCCTTGATACTCGCCTATCGAACGGTTGATACGAATTTACTCAATAACTAATCTGTAAGTTCACGTTTTACATTTCGTAAAACATATTTATTTTACATCATCGAAACTCAAGAGAGTAAGGATGAAATCTCCACTATTAAAAAACGTTCAACTGATTCGCCATAATCATTTTTTGTTCCATCAATGCGAATACTGTGGAAAAGCATGGAAATCCAAAAATGAATTTTTAAGAGACAAAAATATTTCTCTCAATAATTATTCATTACATCACGAGGAGCCGGTTTCTGATTTATCGTATGGAGGCGTACTTGTGTTTGTTCATAGTTCGCGGGAATGCGGGAAGTTTTTGCGAATTAAAGCAAGTGATTTTCGCGACAGGATGCGTGGGCATTCACTATTAAAGATGAAATAATATCCTTTTCAATACGATTATTTAGAATTAACAAATATGAAGAAAGACGTAAAAGATTTACTTCAGTTTTCACAAACTGAAAATACTGGGCATCAAACAAAACCGTTTGTTGAATTTGGAACGATGAGACAAATTTCCGGAGTACGATTTCGCGCTTCGGGAAATGTATTTAAATCAAAAAGTATTCAGCATAATCGAGAAAAAACTATTCACGTAACTCCCGGCGACGATGAAGACCAACCGATAATTGTCATTCGTCGTTCTGAAGGAGTTGTTGATTCAATAGAGTTTTCTTGTAAGTGTGGGCGTTCGAGTGCAGTGAATTTAAAATATGAGTGAACGGTTGGCTAATTTTAACCAAGAATTAACCAAATACAATTCTTTAACCAAATGTAAAGTTCTTAAAATATGTTTTTTTTCGATTTTCAAACAAAAAACATTGTGGTATAAATATTGCTAATTTTCAAAAACATCAAATCAACAAAATAATTAAATTATGATATCTTCATTTTTTGACAAAACTAAAGTTCCATTGTTAGAAAAAGCGATGGATGCGTATCTCGTTCGTCATCAAATTACTGCTGACAATATTGCGAACATTGGAACACCGGGGTATAAAACCAAACGAGTAAAGTTTGAAGAATATTTTCAAGATGCACTCGGCGGCAGTAGGTTGATTGGGGCGAGAACGAACGAAAATCATATCCCTCTCGGAAAAGCATCCGTTGAGAATTTAAGTTCTACAATCAATGAAATAAACTTTGGAAATCATATGGCAAGCGGTACTAATGATGTAGATATTGACAGAGAAATGGCAGAACTTGCAAAAAATCAAATTCAATTTAAGTTTTCTTCTCAGGCAACCGCGGGGATTTTTCAGCAACTTCAAAAAGCAATCAAAGGATAATTAAGTTATGAATATTGACCAACTCTTTTCCGGCTTTAATATGAGCGCGATGGGAATGACGTACCAACGGCGAAAGATGAATGTTATTGCCGACAATCTTGCAAACGTAGAAACCACGCGTACGAGCGATGGCGGAGTTTACAAAAGAAAAATAGTTGTTCCGCATTTTCATTCAGAAGCGGATGGTGGTTTTCTTGGTTTTTTAAGAAACTCGCAGATAAAACTTGCCAATTCCGATGCCAATCATTTTCAGGACCCAAAAATACCCGGTTCTTTAGATGATGGACTTACGGGAGAATTGCTGACAACGATAATACGAGATGAAAGTGAACCGCTTCTTGAGTACAATCCATCTCATCCCGATGCCGATGAGAATGGTATGGTGCAAAAACCGAATGTTAATATTGTAACAGAAATGGTAGATATGATTGCGGCATCGCGAGCATTTGAAGCAAATGTGGTTGCAATAAATGCTTCCAAAAATATGATGAAGGATTCTTTACAAATTTAAGTTATGATAGTAGTTTTTAAAATATCTCGAGGTGAAAAATGGTAGAACGCATTAGTCAAGAACTGAAACTGATTCCCAATAGCATTCCGAACATGCATCAACAGCCGAAAACAAATTTTGTTGATGTTATAAAGGAAGCCGTTGGCGATGTAAATATGCTTCAAGTACAAGCAGGAAAAGCAGTAGAACAAATGGTAAGCGGAGAAGCTGCCAATATTCATGATGTTATGATAGCAATCGAAAAAGCGCGCACAAGTTTTGATTTACTGCTGGAAGTTCGGAACAAAGCGCTTGATATGTATCGTGAATTGATGAGAATACAGGTTTGATGATAACCTATGGAATTTTTTAATCGTCTCAGACAACAAATTCAAGAATTTTTCAAGCGATTGACAGTTCAACAACGAGCCGTAATTGTTATAACGGCTGTTGCTGTCGTTGCTGTGATAATTGGATTAGTATTTTTTGGTGGCGCATCGTACATGGTTTTGTATAGCAATTTAAGCCAACAGGATGCAAACCAAATCGTAAAAAAACTTCAAGAAAAAAGCATTCCGTATCAATTAGACAATGAAGGTTCAACAATTCTTATCCCTGCAGATGATGTGTACGAATTGCGATTATCATTAGCAGGCGATGGTCTTCCTGGTTCAAGCATTGTTGGGTACGAAATTTTCGATAAAACTAATTTGGGAATTTCTGACCAAACGCAAAAAATAAATCGAGTTCGCGCATTGGAAGGAGAACTCACGAAAACGATTTTACAAATAGAAAATGTAGAAGCTGCGCGAGTTCATATTGTTCTTCCGGAAAAAAGATTTTTCAGAGAAGACCAAAAACCTGCGACCGCATCAGTTTGGTTGAAAACAAAAGGAGGTTTAGTTCTTTCCTCTGAAACTTCACAAGGAATTGCACATTTAGTTGCAAGCAGTGTAGAAGGACTTGACCCATCGAATGTACGCATCTTTGATAAACGGGGAATATTGCGTTCTTCTGCGCGCGCAAGTAACAGTGCAGCAGGCGCGATTTCAAGCAATATGGATATTCAACGTCAAATAGAAGGAACGCTTTCTCAAAAAGTGCAAGGAATGCTCGATGTAGTACTGGGTCCAGGGAATTCTTATGTGGAAATATCTACCGAGATTGATTTTCGGCAGGTGAGCAAAGTTGAAGAAAAATTTGACCCGGAAAATCAAGTTGTTCGCAGTGAACAAATCATGGAACAGCAAGGAAGAACGAATGATACTTCGCGCATCAATTCAAAATATATAACTTCCACAAATTCGAACTCCACCATCAATTACGAAATAGGAAAATCAATTGAGAATAGCACTTCCGGCGGTGGGGATATTAAAAGAATAAGCGTAAGCGTTGTCGTGAACGGTAGATATTCTGATAGTGTCATTGCTAAAGCCGGTATGTTTGGAAGCGACTTTGATACTGTTGCCATCTATCATTCGATGACAGAAAAAGAAATAAGCGATATAACCGAATTGGTAAAAAAACAAGTAGGTTTTTCCAGCGACCGTAACGACCAAATTGCAGTAGTTAATATGCAATTTTTTAGCGATAGAGAATTATTCGGTAAAGAACAACAACCAGATTTATTGATGTGGAGTGTGGAACAACTAAAAAACCCCAGTACAATTTTGATGCTTTTCTTAATGTTAGGCGCAACATTTTTCCTTTTCAGTATAGCGCGGCGAATTCGATTCAAGAAAGAATTGGAAGCGGCAGTAGCATTACAGCGTGCTGCACGAGTTAAAGTGGTGAAAGGAAAAATTGTTCCTGATAACGCAGTTACAATGCCAGCAACATTAGAAGAGGGTGCAACAGCATTAGAAGTAATGCAAGCGGAAGAATTAGGCGAGGAGGAAATGAAAGCGCAACAAGTGACGCGCGATAAAGTTAAAACATATTTCAAAGATAAACCAGAAGAAGCATCTTCACTTCTCAAAGTTTGGCTTTCAGAAAATAAATAATTATGTCTATTCCAACAGCACCCAAAGAAGGTAAATTAGAGCAACTTGGCGGCGCACGTAAAGCGGCGTTGTTGCTTCTCTCCATTGATATGGATGTTGCTTCCAATATCATGTCGCGTTTAAACACTGATGAAATAGAAAAAATAACGAGCGAAATTAGTAACATCAAATCCGTTCCCGCAAAAATGGTATCCACGGTTCTTGAAGAATTTAAACAAATGATTCAAGCGCAAGAATACGTTATCGAAGGGGGCGTAGAATATGCAGGGAAATTGCTCGAAAGTTCATTGGGATTTTTGAAAGCAACAGAAATATTGGAGCGAGTCAAAACGAAAGCACAACCGACGATGACTCGTGGATTCAACATTTTGAAAAAAGTAGACAGTATTCAACTCGCAACATTTTTACAAAAAGAACATCCGCAGACTATTGCTATTGTGCTTTCTCAACTTGCACCTGAACACGTAGCACAAGTTTTGTTACAAATGGATGATGATTTACGCAGCGATGTTGTTTACCGAATGGCAACTTTGGGAAAAATTGCGCCAACTCTTCTTGCAGAGATGGAAGAAGTAATCGGAAATGTTGCAGAAGCAGAACTTACGACGAATGCAAGTGCAACTGGTGGAGTTCGTGTTGTTGCTCAACTTTTGAATAAATGCAGTTCTGCTGTCGCAAAAGGTGTATTGGAACAAATAGAAAAACGAGAACCCGGAATTGCTGGAGAAATTAAGAGACTAATGTTGCTCTTTGAAGATTTATTGTTTGTAGATGATCGCGGGATACAGCGCATATTACGCGATGTTGACCGTCGTGATTTGGCAATGGCATTAAAGGTTTCCGACGAACGATTGAAAGCAAAAATATTCCAAAATATGTCCGAAGGTATGCGTCAATTAGTGAAAGAAGAGTTGGATTATATGGGGCCTGTTCGTGTTAAAGATGTTCAGGATGCACAGGTGCGTATTTTGGATATTGTAAAAGCGTTGGCAGATAAAGGCGAAATATTTATTGCGGGTCGCGGTGGAATGGAAGAAACGTTTGTATAGCAATGATAGAAATTGTTAAAATTCATTCTCCGGTTCGGAACGTTTCAATAATCAAATCACCATCCGTGCGATTGAAAAATAAAATTGTTGAAGAACCGATAGCAGTAAAAACCGATGAATCGGTTTTTACTTCGGAGCAGATAATTTCATCTTTAGAAGAAATCAATGTTGGCGTAACGCATTTTTCTGATAAACTTCATGAAGAATTTCAACGTGGATATGATACAGCGCGATTAGAATATGAACAGGAACTTGGTTTTCAAATAAATTTGAAAACTCAAGAAACCGTTAAACGATTTGATGCCATTCTTTCACGGTTATCACATGAACACAAGATGTTGTTAGAACGTATTGAACAAATTGTTCCCAAACTATCTATTGCGATATCAGAAAAAATTATTCGAAAACAATTATCTATCGCCAATGACGTTATTGTTGCACAAGTTCGCGATGCAATACGCAGAGTAGTCGGAGTGAATAAAGTTCGGCTTCGTATCAATCAAGAAGATGAAGCAATGTTACGTGAGCATCGTTCATCGTTGATGCAAGAAGTAGATTCAATTAATGACATCATCATAGAAATTGACGACAAAATAGAACCCGGAGGATGTATTTTAGAAAGTGATATGGGAAATGTAGATGCACGATTGTCTACGCAATTAAAACAAATTGAAGACGTTTTCTTTGAACAACGATAACGTTGATGAACACGATAGAAACAACAACAACAGAAACTGCAAGTTCGCGTTATTTGCTCGACTTCAATAAAGAAAGCGATGCATTTTTGTCTCGCTTAAAAAATGTTGATTTATTAAAAGTAAATGGACGTGTATCTCAAGTTATTGGACTTGTTATCGAATCCGTAGGACCCAATTGTTCACTTGGCGAAGTATGTGTCGTGAAATCGCACGATGGCGAAGATTTATGCTATTCTGAAGTTGTAGGTTTTAAAGAAAACAGAGTTCTTTCAATGGTACTTGGTGGAACATCACGAATTAGTCCGGGAAGTGAAATTGTTGCAAGCGGAAAAACTTTTTCTATCCCTGTTGGAAAATCATTACTGGGAAGAATTATAGACGGACTTGGAAGACCAATGGATAAAAAAGGACCGATTGAAGGAGAAGAAATGCGAACAATTTATGCGCTTCCTCCCAATCCATTGACACGACGAAGAATTACCGAGCCGATTGTAACCGGAATTCGTTCCATTGATATGTTGCTTACGTGTGGTCGTGGACAACGAGTCGGAATTTTTTCTGCAAGCGGCGTAGGGAAAAGTGTTACCTTAGGAATGATAGCGAGAAATACGAATGCCGATGTCAATGTTATTGCTCTCATAGGCGAACGAGGAAGAGAAGTTCGGGATTTTATTGATGGAGAACTTGGCGAAGAAGGTTTGGCACGTTCAGTTGTAATCATTGCAACAAGCGACCAAGAAGCATTAGTACGCTTAAAAGCAGCGTTTATTGCTACGACTATTGCAGAATATTTTCGCGACCAAGGATTGAATGTTATGTTTTTGTTTGATTCTATCACACGTGTTGCAACTGCTCAACGTGAAGTAGGATTAGCAATCGGTGAACCACCAACAACAAAAGGATATACGCCTTCGGTTTTTGCGTTGCTTCCAAAACTCCTTGAGCGTACGGGGAATTCTGATGTCGGAAGTATTACGGCAATGTACACTGTTCTTGTGGAAGGGGACGATTTAAATGAACCCGTCGCAGATAATGCAAGAGCAATATTAGACGGTCATATCGTTCTTTCCCGACGACTTGCTTCTGCGGGACACTATCCTGCAATAGATGTTTTGCAAAGTATCAGCAGAATTATGCCTTCGATTGTATCTGCAGAACAACGGAAAGCCGTCCATCGTTTTTTAGATTTGCTTGCAACATATAATGAAGCGGAAGACCTTGTGAACATTGGTGCGTATGTAAAAGGAAGCAATTCCAAAATAGATGAATCGCTTGCTTATATTGAAGAAATGAGAGCATTTCTTCGACAAGGCTCGCATGAAAAGATTGATTTTAAGCAAAGTCTTCAGCGTCTTCTTGCATTAATGAATCAAACACCACCGAAAAATAAATGAGCAACATCATGAACAGCGATTCGCAATTTCGATTGCAAACTGTATTGACGGTTCGCGAATACCAGGAACGTCGGTTGCAGCACGATTTATTTAAAATCGGGCAAGATAAAGAGCGGGAGAATAGTGTCCTTACACAATTAAATGATGAAATTGAATTAGCGGTGATTGAAGACTCGGCTATTGTACGCGTTCGTGCAACGGAATTGCAAACAAGTAAAGCGTTCATTGATACGCTTTCCAATAAAATTACTGACCAAGAACAAGTTATCGGAGATTTGAAACATAAAGAAAAACACGCGCGTGGTGAATTAGTGAACAAACGGCAATCACGTCATATGTTGGAATCGCTGAAAAAAACGCACGAAGAAAAAGTTCAAAAAGAAGAAGATGAGAAAGTGCAGAAAATAATAGATGAATTCGGTAACCGCGAGAGAAAAAAAATAGGCGAATGAAAAACACGTTATATTTTTACATCATAGGCGTTGTTCTCTTAATTATAGCGGCAGAACTTGTTTTATACATTTTAGAAGACACGAATAAGTATAGTTTACCTCGTATATATAACGTTCTGCGTGGAGAAGTAATTGTTGATTCTTCAAAGATAAAATATGATTCGTTACTTGCGTTGAAAAAAGATTCTACCAAACAAGGTATACGAACGAAAACGAAACAAAAGCCAAAAGATAATAATGCGTCTCTTCCAATTTCGAATGAAATATTTGTAACTGATCCGACGCAACCAAGTTCTCAAAATGAACAGCCGGCTGGAACAACGGGTAATATACAGAGTGGCGGTCCAATCGGCAGTATTTCAAGTGGGGGAATAGAGTCGCAATTTGTAAGCGATAAAGAACGAAAAAAATTATTGAAACTTTATGAATCAATGCCGCCGGAAAAAATTGCCGAGTTGCTTGATATGACAAAAGACGATAATGCCGTTCGTGAAATAATTTTTATGCTCAAAGAACGAAAGGCAAGTAAAGTTCTTCAACTGTTACCGCCGGAACGAGTTCAAAAAATTTTAGGATTAAAAAAAGATACATATTAAAAAACTATGTCTGTATTCCTCCAATTTCTTAGACAATTCAACGGACCTGCAGAGATTCCCTCGGAAACTGTTTCGCAGCAAACATCCGAAGCGTCTTCTGAATTTCAACAGATGTTGTTTGAAATGATGACGACAAATGAACAATTTGAAGGAGTTCCATCGGATATGGTGAAACGTCCTTCTGGAAATGCTACTAAGCAAATAAGCAATACAGAAAATCTCGAAATACGTGTTGATGATATTCTGTTACAAACCGAAGGAGAAACGAATGCAACAGTGAAAACAGTTCAACATTCTGCTGAACAAAATGTTGATACTCAAATCCAGATTTCCGGAAAAGAAAGTACTGCGGTGCAATCATTTGCTCAGAGCATCGTTCCGATTCAACAGTTTTCTGAAAACACCAATGTATCATTTCAAGCAAAACATTCTCCAACGCCACAGCAATCAGTTGCAACAACACCAGAACTACCGATTATTTCTCGCGCAACATCCATAGTTCTTCCGGAATATTCTCAACAACAAGAGAATGTTCCAACAACTGAAAACAAAGAAGTTTTTACAAATAATAAGCAAGTTGAAAATATATCTACTCCGATAAAACAACACGTTCAACAACATTTCTTTGGCACAACATCCGATAATACAAATAATACGATTACACAAACTGTTGTCGAAAACGCGAGCATAGATTTTCAACAAGTCGAGAATGTCAATTTTCAACCGAAGGAAAAAATTGCGGACATTCCAACCCCGGCAAGTGAAAACAAGAATGTTCGATTTGTTCAACAACCAACAAGAGAACACACTCAAATAATTCAAGATGACAAGCATCAGCAGTTTACGTTTGTTGCTTCGAAAGAGATACTTCAAAATCTTACTTTGGAGACTCAGGCGAAAACAAGCACAAAGGATACACCAAAATTTTCTGTTCATCAGAATATTGCAAAAAATGTATCAGAACAACCGTCGAATGTTACGATTGAAAACATTGTTCATCAGAATGAAGTAGATACTGATTTTTCTTTGCCGAAGGAAATCAAAACTCTTGCCCAATTGTTTGACAAAGAAAAACCTGCATTATCGAAAAAGAGTGATGTTTTGACTGAACTGAGGAAATTGGAAACAAACAAAGTAGACACTTCTTCCTTTGTGAAGGAATCTTCCGCGCAGCATACTTCGACGATTTTTATGCAATCGCAAGCAGCAATTCTTAAAGAAACAGTAGAAAACGTTTTGCCGAAAAAATCTGCGATTGCAAATAGGAAACAAAATGAAATTACGGTTGATAGAACGAAGTTGAACACCAATGGAAACAGCGAAATCAAACTTTCAGAAACAATACAACCTGTCGAAACGAAATTTGTGAATGAGAGCAAAACTGTTTCAGAAAACATTCCTAAAAATTTTGAACAGAAAAAAATTGCTGATTCGAACGTAGCAACTTCTTTGAACATAGAAAACGCAGCAGAGAAACAGTTATCTCCAACATTGAATACAACGGTTGTTGAAGAACAAATTTCTTTGGGAAAAGAAACAACGCAGCAAAAACAACCATTGCAACAATTTACTCGAAACGATGCTATCGAAACAAGCAATCGTATGCAAGATGTCGGAACGCAGCGCAACGAAATTCAGTCGAGATATTCAAACGCTTTATCGAATGAGTGGGCAAAACAAGTAATCGAAGATGTAAGTAAATCCGCAATGTTCAAAGTTACGGAACAACTTTCCGAAATACGGCTTCGTCTGCATCCTGAACATTTGGGCGAATTGGTTCTTTCGGTGAAATCGGATGGTGAAAAAATGAGTGCAAATATCCTCGTGAACAGTTTTGAAGTAAAGAGAGCGCTCGAAACAAATTTATCGGTTTTACACGATGCGTTGCTGATTCGCGGAATAGAAATGAAAAAAATTGATGTGAACGAGAACACGAATGCACAGCAGCAATTTCGGCACAACGACGATTCTCAAACAGAACAGCAAAACCGTCAACAGAGTCGTCCGTACGATGAAGAACGCGCAAAACAATTTGCGCGCTATTTCGGTTACAATACGATGGAATATACAGTTTAATTAAAAAGAAAATATTATGCCACAACGAATAGTTAATCAATCATTTCCGACAACACAAACGGAAACACGAGGAACGCCAGGAACGCTTGGAAAGAATGATTTCCTCAAATTACTAGTAGGACAGATGAAGTATCAAGACCCGTTGAATCCAATGAAAGGAACGGAATTTACGGCGCAACTTGCTCAATTCAGCGGCTTGGAACAACTGCAAAATATGAATGATAATTTGCAGGAAAGTATGAGTACGAACTATATTCTCACTTCATCCATCAATAATGCGTTAGCGTCGAATTTTGTCGGAAAAAATGTAAAAGCGGCTTCCGACCAATTTTATTGGCAAGGTGGAAACGGAATGCGTCTTGGATATAATCTTACGAAGGATTATTCCAAAGTTACCGTAAAAATCTATGATGAAAGTGATAATTTAATACGTGAATTTCGAGGAGGAAACAGAGTGGGTGAAAACGTTGTCGTATGGGATGGAAAAGACGATAATCATGGAATTGTAGATGAAGGAATTTATCGTTTTGAAATTGAAGATAGTGAGGGGAGAAACATTAGTGCGCAACAATTTATGTTTGGCAAAATAAATTCGGTTCGATACGACCAAAACGGAACAGTATTTTTGGTTGATGGAATTGAAGTTCGGCTTTCTGACATTTTAGAAGTTTCGTACGGAGGATAGAAAAATGACGGAAACTCCGATTATCAACGGTGTACAGCCGCCTTTTTTACCGATTGGTGGAATAGAAGCGTTAAGCGATAAATTAGCAATTTCCCCTTCTGCTGATTCAAAATCGTTTCAGTCTATTCTTCAAAAAGAAATGCGTGCAGTAAAATTTTCTGCTCATGCACAAGAACGATTGAAGAATAGACAAATAGAATTGAACGAGCGTGATATTACGAGCATAGAAAACGCCGTAACACGTGCCGAAGAAAAAGGTTCTCGCGATTCATTATTGCTAATGAATAATCTCGCATTAGTTGTAAGTGTAAAAAACCGAACAGTTGTAACGGCGATGGATTCGCAAAGTATTCGCGAACACGTTTTTACCAATATAGATAGTACGGTAATTATTTAAGTTTTTTTTTAATTAACAAAGGGCTGGACCTTTTGCGAGGAAGCCCTCGAATGAACGGAATGACAGACGTTTATTCGTTTTTTCTCACATTATTCTGAAAGGATAATTTATATGTCATTTATCAGAGCATTATTTTCGGGTGTTTCCGGTATTAAGGGACACCAAACAATGATGGACGTTATCGGTAATAATATTGCAAATATTAATACCATTGGATTCAAAACAGGACGTGCAACGTTTGCAGAAACGTTCACACAAACGTTAAGTTCAGCAACTCCGCCTCCTGCAACAGCAATTGGCGGCGGGAGATTGGCTCGCGGCGGTACTAATCCCATTCAAGTTGGTTTAGGAACTGCGATCGGAAGTATAGATAACTTATTTGCACAAGGAACTATACAAGCAACAGGTCAAGCAACGGATATTGCTGTCGAAGGCGATGGATTGTTTGCTGTACGAATCAATGATTCAATACTATACACTCGCGCAGGTAATTTTACCGTAGATGGCGATGGAAGACTTATCAATCCTTCTACGGGTGGAATTTTACAAGGAAGAATTGCTAATCAATTTGGAGAATTTCCAACAGGAGATGCAACTGTTTCGGGTGCTGCTTTAACAGATTTAGCAATAAATCGAGCACAAAAAATTGCAGCGCGACAAACTTCTGAAATTACACTTTTTGGTAATTTGGATCCAGGTGCGCCGGCTGATATTGGTGATGGTACTCCAACTATTGTTACAGTTACAACGCCAATGTATGATTCATTAGGAAATCGTTTGAATCTTACGTTGCAGTTCGTAAAAGATACTGAATTTGGCGCTGGAGATAATCAAACATGGACAGTTAATTTAAAGAGCGTTCAAATGGAAGTAAATGACCCGCTCAATCCGAATATTACTGAACCTGGATATATCACTGTCGAACTTGATGAAGAACTTGCGTCTTTAACGTTCAATCAAGATGGTTCGTTAAACAGTGATGGAGTTGATGATACCGGTGAAGTGTTGTATGAATTCGACAATACAACATTTGGAGGAGTTGATGTTCAACCTGTTATTTTCAAATTCGGAACCGTTAACCCAGATTTTGATTCTGCAGTACCAAGTACGTGGGGTCCTTTAGATGGAGTAACGGGTAATACAGCACAGACGTCAATTGCCGTGCGAAAACAAGATGGATACGCTTCAGGATTGCTTGAAGATTTCTTTATAGACCAAAACGGAAAAATAACCGGTAAGTTCTCGAACGGTAAGACGCTTACATTATCTCAAGTTTTGCTTGCACAATTTGATAATGTCAGCGGTCTTGAAAAAATAGGAGATAATTTATTTGGTGAAACGGGTAATTCCGGTTCGCCGATTTTTTCCATTGCCGGTGTTCAGAATTCTACTCGTATTCGCGGCGGGACTCTGGAACAATCCAACGTTGATTTGACTGAGGAATTTACCAATCTCATTCTTGCACAGCGTGGATTTCAGTCGAATGCAAAAGTCGTAACGACAAGCGACGAACTTATTCAAGATTTAATTTCGATGAAGCGATAATTTTGAATATTTCGTAATGTAAAATAGTAATGTGCGGTTTGTGCATTATTTCACAAACCGCACATCATGTTATGTAAAAAAAATGATAGAAGTAACACGATTTAATAACCAAAAAATAATCATCAATGCAGAGATGATTGAATTCGTTGAATCAACACCTGATACTGCTATCCATATGGACAATGGAAAAACGCATCTCGTCAAAGAAGATGTCAAAAGTATTGTAGATAAAGTGTTGAAATATCGGCGAGATATTCATTTACTTACTGAAACCATTAATTAATTTCCACCAAGAATTCACTATGAAATCGTCAAGCACCATTATCATAATTTTATTGCTCATCATCATCGGCGGCGGCGGATGGTATTTGTATTCATCGAAAAATAAAACCGCAAGTACTGAAGAAATTGATGGAGGATCGGGAGACGGTGTTTCTTCAAAGAAAGTAGCCGTAGAAAAAACAAAAGTAGAAACATTGGAAATAAAAGAAAAATTTTTGATAAACATTACAAGCGCTTCTGGAAGTACGTATATCTTAAAAACAGAAGTTTCGGTTGAAGTTTCAAATAAAAAATCTGCAGGCGAATTAGCGTTGCGACAAGCAAAAATTGCAGATATATTAAACACAGTACTTCGTTCAAAAACGTATGAAGAATTAAATAATGACTTTCCAAAACTCAAAGAAGAATTACGTGAAAAATTTGATGCGCTTGTTACCGAAGGAAAAGTGTTAGACGTATTATTTAAGACATTTGTTTTTCAACCACTAAAATAAAGAATACCCTGGTGGAAATACTTTCAAAACAAGAAATAGATAGTCTGCTTGGCGGAATAGCATCGGGTCAAATTCGTCCTCAAATGACTGATGTGGATGCAGACGCAAAAATAATAGAATCGCACGATTTTCGTTTGCCGCATCGTTTATCGGAAGAACGGCTTCGAACGTTGAGGGCAATTCACGAAAACTTTGCAGATTCGTTTAAAACATATTTGGTTTCGCGGTTGCAAATGATGGTTTCCGTCGGATTGCAAAATATCGAACAAGTCATTTACAATGAATACTCGCTTGGAAGTTCTGGGCCGCGTTGTTTATACATTTTTCGTATTGAAGAATCAAGTTCTTATGCAATTTTAGAATATACACCGGAACTTATATTAGCACTTGTTGAACGATTACTTGGCGGTTCGCTTTCTGAACCGATTGAGAAATCCGGAAATGATATTCGTCAAATTACAAAAATTGAACAAAGTATAGTCAAAGGATTTATTCAACGAGGAATTACAGATTTACAAAATGCTTGGAGACGACTTGCGCCATTGACATTTCGATTAGAACGGTATGAAAGTAGAGCGGATTTTGCTCAAATAACACCTTCAAATGAAAACGTTATTGTGATGGCATTTGACATTGCAATAGGAGATAAGCATTACAGAATGAATGTTTGTTTTCCAACAGCCGCCGTCAAAGACGTACTCGAAAAATTAGAAGGACAAGAAAAAGTTACGTTACGGGGCGGGAAATCGAGAGATTCATGGGGTCCGGAACTTCAGAAACGAATCGAAAAAACTGAACTTCCTGTTGGAATTCAATTGGGAAAAGCATCAATTACTATTCAAGAAATGATGGATTTGGAAATTGGTGATGTGTTACGATTGGATACGAAAATTGGCGGAGAAGTACGAGTATTAGTTGGAGGGAAAATAAAATTTTATGCAAAACCAGGTTTTTCAAACGATAATTATTCAGTAAAAATTTCAAGAAAAGAAACAGAGAACATCTCAAAAGGAGAAATGTACTAATGGCACACAGTAGATTTGCTGCAACAGAACCAGTCGGAACTTCAGAATCACCGGAAACAACACCAATGTCTCCAGAAATGGAATCATCTGGTGTAGAAATCCATAAAGCCGAATTTGAACCACTTCACCCGGGACCAAAATTCGAAGAGAAAGAACGAAAATTTGATATACTTTTAGATTTGAAACTTCCTCTCAATATAGAATTGGGAAGAACGAATATGCAGATAAAAGATATATTGGAATTGGAGCGAGGTTCTCTCATCGAACTCGATAAATATTCTACGGAACCAGTAGATATTTGGATTAACGGGAAAAAAATGGCAGAAGGAGAAGTGGTCGTAATTGATAAACATTTCGGAGTACGCATTACGAATCTCGTAGATGCTTCTGAACGATTGAAAGGTTTAGGAAAGTAGCGATGGAATGGATTGCTCTCAAAGCAATATTTTCGCTTATTTTTGTTCTCGTTTTTATGGGATTAGTATTATTTCTTTTGAAGAAATATATGTTCTCAAAAACGCGTGCTCCTTCTATCGGTGCCGATATGCAAATTCTTGGCACACTCGTACTCCATCCCAAGAAATCTATTTATATTGTAAAAGCAGCGAATAAATTTTTAGTTGTTGGAGTTACTGATAGTTCCATTCATTCACTTTCCGAATTTTCCGCAGAAGAAAGCGCGCAATTAATGAAGCACGTTGAAAGCGCGCAACAAATTTCCTCGAAATCGTTTACCGAATATTTCACAGAGTATTTAGGCATTATCGGCTGGCGAAACAAGAAGAAGACCCAATTTTCTGTTTTTCAGTCTTCCGATACCAACGAATCTTGAAACCACTATGAGAAAATTGTGGTTGATTGTATTTTTGCTTTTTGCAGCAGGAACGTTTGTTTTTGCTCAAGACAAACAACTCCCGTTTCCTAAAATTGGAATTGAAGTAGGGAAGTCAACTAAACCGGAAGAAGTTGCAGTTACGTTGCAAATTCTTTTTTTGATGACGATACTTTCTCTTGCTCCTGCGTTGATGATTCTCACGACGTGTTTTACAAGAATAATTATCGTACTGCATTTTATTAAACAAGCGATTGGAGTTCAGCAAGTTCCTCCGTCACAAGTGCTCGTTGGTCTTGCAATATTTCTGACGTTTTTTATTATGGGACCAACGTGGAACGAAGTGAATAACAAAGGGTTGCAACCGTATCTGAAAGAAGAAATTACGTTAGATGAGGCGTATATCAAAGGCGTTGAACCGATTCGCGAATATATGTTTAAGCATACGCGCGAAGAAGATTTGGAATTGTTCACCAAGATGGCAAACGTTGAAAAACCGAGTTCAAGAAAAGATGTTCCAACGCACGTATTAATTCCAGCATTTGCACTGAATGAACTTCGTATTGGATTTCAAATCGGATTTGTTCTTTTTATTCCGTTTATCATTATAGATTTAGTGATTACGAGTATTTTAATGTCTATGGGAATGATGATGTTGCCGCCGGTAATTATTTCGCTTCCGTTTAAACTGTTGCTCTTTGTTATGGTTGATGGCTGGCATCTGGTTATTGATTCGTTGATGCGAAGTTTTCAATAGATAAACTATGTCGGAAGAATTTGTCATCAGTCTTGCACGCGATTTTTTTTGGACAACGATATTAGTTGGTGGTCCAGCGTTAGTTGTTTCACTCGTTATTGGGTTGCTGATTTCAGTTTTTCAGGCGGCAACTTCTATTCAGGAGTATACGTTGACGTTTGTTCCTAAACTTATTGGAATTGCAATCGTGATGTTTTTTACGTTGCCGTGGATGTTGCAAGTGTTAATTACGTTTACCACAAATTTATTTCTCAAAATTCCGGATTTGGCTCGATAATGTAATGTCGGATATATTGTTATCACAATTCGTTCTCTTTTTATTATTGTTCGTACGCATTGGTTCAATGGTAATGATTGCCCCTGTACTTGGGCACGAAGCAGTTCCTCCGCAAGTAAAAATAGTATTGAGTTTGTTCCTTGCGCTAATTTTTTATCCGTTTGTGTTCAAGATGAAACAGCAAATTCCGTTACAACTTGCGCCGTTTGTCATTGCAGTTTTTTCGGAAGCGTGTATTGGAATGTTAATGGGATTTGCAGCAGGAATATTTTTTGCTGGCGCTCAAGTAGCAGGAGATTTTCTTGCGTTTAATATGGGACTCGGGTTTGCGCAAATGTTTGACCCGGGAATGAATCAACAAGTTACCGTACTCTCGAAGTTTTTTTACGTGATTGCGTTATTGATTTTTGTTGTCATCAACGGTCCGCATTTCCTTTTACAAGGATTACAATTAAGTTACAGTTACGTTCCTATCGGACATTTTCAATTGAGCGAATCGCTCTATAAAGAAGTAATAACATTATCGAAAACAATGTTCGTGGTTGCAGTAAAAATTTCTGCGCCTGCGGTTGTCGCGTTGTTTCTCACGAATGTTGTGCTTGCAATTCTTGCACGAGTTGTTCCGCAAATGAATGTGTTTCTTGTTGGATTTCCGTTGCAAATAGCCGTTGGATTAATTGTGCTGTTTATTATTTCACCGTTAATGGTGTTTGTATTTAAAAAGTTATTACTCACCTTTGAAGATAATTTCTTTGAACTTGTGAAAGTGTTGTAGCAATGGCAGATGACGATACGAGAGAAAAAAGCGGCGGCGGTGAAGACTCCGGTCAGGAGAAAACGGAAGAACCATCGCAGCATAAACGAGAAAAATCGCGGCAACGCGGTGCAGTAGCAAAAAGCGTAGAAGTAAATTCTGCGTTCATTCTTATTTTCGGATTGTTGTTATTGTATTTTATGGGTTCTGCAGCAATTGTCAATCTTGGTGATGCAGCAAAAAAAATTTTTATGGAATCTGGCGCATCGCGAATTAGTATGGTTAATGCTGAGCGATTTTTTTTGCAGGGATTTGTAACTCTTATTTCGACCATACTACCGATTGTAGCAATATTAATGTTAATAGGGTTAGCGTCAAGTATAGCGCAAGTAGGATTTCTTTTTACAACACAAACATTAGAATTTTCTTGGGATAAACTTGACCCACTTAAAGGAATCAAAAGAATATTTTTTTCGCGTCGTTCGGTAGAAGAACTCGCAAAAAGTGTTTTAAAAATTATTATTGTAGCAGTAGTAGGTTATTTTTCATTAAAAAGCGTAGTGAACGAATCAATTATGGTTCTTGATAGCGACATCGGCATTGTGATGTCATTCATCGGAAAATCCTCCGTAAGTGTTGGATTAAAGATGGGACTTGCATTTTTGGCGTTAGCGTTACTCGATTATATGTTTCAATGGAGAGAACATCAACGCCAGTTACGTATGACGCGCCATGAATTAAAAGAAGAAACAAAAGAAACAGAAGGAGACCCGCTTTTAAAATCGCGCATTCGCAGTATTCAGCGTTCAATGGCAAGAAAACGAATGATTGCAGAAGTTCCGAAAGCGGATGTCGTGATTACAAATCCGACACACGTTGCTATTGCATTGAAATACGAAGTGGGAAAAATGGAAGCACCGAAAGTTATTGCAAAAGGCGCAGAACTACTTGCACAAAAAATAAAAGCGATTGCAATTTTGCACAATATTCCAATAGTTGAAGACCAACCGCTGGCGCAATCGTTATACAAAATGGTTGATGTGGGAGAAACAATTCCCGATAAATTATACAAAGCAGTCGCTGAAATTTTAGCATACGTTTATCGTTTGAAAAACACGCGATTCGGTTTTGGTTTGAATTAAAATAATGGCAGCAGCAGCACGAAGAAATACAGTAGCACTCGAAGGTGGTTTAACAAACGGTAAATCACGAAACGGGCGTAGAAACGGCAACGGTTCATCACCTCATTTGCCGCGAACAGGAATATTGCGTGCGTTTGAGATACTCGGCACGAACACCGATGTAATGATTGCAATTGGAGTGATTTCAATCATTACCGTGCTTGTCATTCCATTACCTCCACAATTTCTTGATGTTTTACTCACGCTCAACATAACACTTTCCATTATTACACTAATGGTTTCAGTGTACTTAAAAACTCCCCTTGAGTTTTCCGTTTTTCCCGGACTTCTTCTTCTACTCACATTGTTTCGCTTGTCGTTGAATATAGCATCAACGCGTTTAATTTTAGGAGAAGCATACGCCGGCGAAGTGATTCAAGCGTTCGGTTCGTTTGTAGTAAAAGGAAATTACGTAGTTGGATTTATCATCTTTATTATTCTCATTATTATTCAATTCGTCGTCATCGTAAAAGGATCAGGTCGTGTTTCGGAAGTTGCTGCGCGATTTACGTTGGATGCAATGCCGGGAAAACAAATGGCAATTGACGCTGACTTAAACGCCGGAATGATTGACGAAGCAACTGCACGCACACGCCGTCAAAATATTGCGAGAGAAGCGGATTTTTATGGTGCGATGGATGGTGCAAGTAAATTTGTTAAAGGAGATGCGATTGCCGGATTAGTTATAAACATAGTGAACCTATTAGGCGGACTTGTTATTGGAATGTTACAAGAAGGATTTTCATTTACAGATGCCGTTCAAAAATACACATTGCTCACTGTTGGAGACGGATTAGTTACACAAATTCCCGCATTGATTGTAGCAACCGGAGCCGGTATTGTTATTACGAGAAGTTCTTCCTCCGGAGGTACGCTTGATATTGAGTTAAAGCAACAACTCTTCGGAAATCCCAAAGTGCTGTATGTTGTCGCAAGTACGTTGCTGTTCTTTGCAATTATTCCGGGACTTCCTGGGATTCCGTTTCTCTTACTTGCATTTATTACGGGAGGAATAGGATACTTGACAACCAAAGAAAAACTATTGCAAGAAGAAGAAAAGGCACAACCGCCAATTACTCCCGTTGTTGAACGTGAAGAAAAAGTTGAGGAATACTTGCAAGTTGACCCGTTGGAATTGGAAATTGGCTATGGTTTAATATCTATTGTTGATGAATCGCAAGGAGGAGATTTATTCAAACGAATCGGAAATTTGAGAAAACAACTTGCTATTGATTTAGGAATTATTGTTCCTGCTATTCGTGTACGCGATAATCTGCAACTTGAACCGAATGAATACGTTTTCAAAATTCGCGGGAATGTTTCAGGAAGAGATTTTCTCCGAATAGGAAGAATTTTAGCGATGAGTCCCGGTGAAATCGGAGAACACATTGATGGAATTGAAGTTCGCGACCCTGCTTTTGGATTACCTGCAGTATGGATTGCGGAACGAGAGCGAGAGCGCGCAGAACTTTCCGGTTATACAGTTGTAGAACCATCGGCAGTATTATCTACACACTTACAGGAAATCATAAAACGAAACGCATACAAGATTCTTGGGCGTCAAGAAGTTCGAAAACTCATTGAGAACTTAAAGAAAGATTATCCCGCAATTGTTGAAGAATTGACACCGGAACTATTGCCGCAAGGTATGGTTCAAAAAGTATTACAGAATTTATTGAAAGAAGGTATTCCTGTTCGCGACCTCGTCTCAATTTTAGAAGCGTTAATTGATTATGCGCGTGTAACAAAAAATGTTGACGTTCTCACTGAATATGTTCGTCATTCTCTTTCGGAAACCATTGCGCGTTTGTATCAAGACGAACGCGGCGTTGTTCATGGAATTGCGATGGGTCCTCGACTAGAGCAAGCAATTATCTTGGCGGTGCAATCACAAAAAGAAATCGGTCCAAGTCTTGGGTTATCGCCGTCGCTCATTCGTTCCATTCACTCGGGATTAACCAAAGCGATGGAAACAGCGATAGCCACTGGTTATTTGCCAATCATTATTTGTGCGGCAACAGTTCGTCCGTATTTCTTTAGAATGATTCATACAACATTTCACAATGTATCCGTGCTTTCATTTACAGAATTGCCGCCGGAAATGGAAATTGAATTTATCGGTAAAGTGGAGATAAACGATGAAGGTTAAAAAATTTGTAGGACCAACGTTGCGTTCAGTTACCGAACAAATGAAAACGGAGTTCGGTGACAATGCAATTATATTAAACACACGAAAAGTGCCACACGGTGGTTTGTTCAGTTTTCTTGGCAGAGATTTGTTAGAAATAACCGCAGGAGTTGAAGATGATGTGTTGGATGTACTGGACATTGGGAACCAACGTTCTGCAAACCCAGGTTCCGAAAAAACATTTGACTACATTCTGTCTCGCTTTCAATCTGATACAACGAATTTAGATGAATCAACGAGAAAAATTAGCGGTGTTCCTGCGGCAAAAAACGGCAACATAGAAGGAGAAGATGTTACAGAAATTCTGTCGAATTTATCGAAAGATGTTGAGCGAAAGCAGCGCGGAAACAAAATAGACTTTCCGACGACATCACGCTCGGATTTGCATAATTTGAAAGATGAATTAAACGATGTAAAACATACATTGCGAGAAATAGTTGAGCAACTGAAATACAGTAAAATGCCAAGTCTTCCCGATCATTTACGACGGGCATTTGTTACACTTGTCGGACAAGATGTGAACGAGCAACTTGCGGCGCAAATTGTTCAATCCATTTATGCGCATTTGAGCGGAGAGCAACTTGATGACGATACATTAGTTGAACAGCGGTTGTTATCCGAGATGGCAAAAATGATTCGAACTGCAGGTGCCATTGAGCAAAAACTTGGAAGGGCAAAAGTTGTTGTGTTTGTTGGTCCAACAGGTGTAGGAAAAACAACGACGATTGCAAAACTTGCGGCAATCAACAAGTTATTCAACGGATTAAACGTTGCGTTGATCTCTGCTGATACGTACCGCATTGCAGCAATTGAACAACTGCGAACGTTTGCGGCAATTGCAAACATTGAAATGGATGTAGTGTATCGTCCCGGTGAAATGCAAAAAGCAATCAGAAAACACAAGACGAAAGACGTCATAATTGTTGATACATTTGGAAGAAGTCAGCGGGAAACAAAAGGACTAACACAATTACGAAAATTTCTCGATGTTGCAGACCCCGACGAAGTTCATCTCGTTCTCTCCGCCGCTTCGAATGAAAAAACAATGATAGATATTTGCGAACGATTTGACGTTGCAAAACCCAATCGCCTCGTCTTTTCGAAAGTAGATGAATCTGCTACATTTGGTCCGTTGTTGAATATTTCGTACAAAACCGGAATTCCTATTTCATATATCACTACGGGACAAACTGTTCCCGACGATATCGTTATAGCAGATTCATTGAAAATAGCAACAATGATTTTTCGCGGAGTAATTTACGATGTTTGACCAAGCAGCAAAACTTCGTACGATTGCTTCTCGCCATAGAGAAGAACTTTCTAAAGTTGTAACACCAAAGCTGATAACAGTTACCAGTGGAAAAGGCGGAGTCGGGAAAAGTATGATTTCATTGAATCTTTCTCTTGCAATTGCAGGGTTAGGGAAACGCGTGCTTCTCGTGGATGTGGATTCAAACTTAGCAAATCTTGATGTATTAATAGGAATGACGCCGACGTATCGTTTGAGTCATGTACTGCGAGGAGAAAAAACAATTGATGAAGTTGCAGTTCCTGTGTGGAAGACTATGCGCATCATCCCGGGAAGTTCCGGAGACATTCGATTTCCGCTCATTGATACGGAAGTTCAGTTAAAATTATTCGAAGATTTACGTTCGTTGGAACAGCCGTATGACTATATTCTGCTTGATACGGGCGCAGGATTAAATTCTGAAGTAGTAACATCAGTAATCAATACGGATGAAGCATTAGTCATTACTACTCCCGAGCCGACTGCCGTAATGGATGCGTATGCTGTAATTAAAACAGTATGTCTTGAATCATCAGAAAAACTAAAACTCAATTTAATTGTCAATGCAGCATGGTCTCCGTTGGATGCGGAAGAAACAGGAAGAAAATTGCAAATGGTTGTTAATCATTTTTTAAAAACACATATAAATTATTTAGGATTCGTACCGTACGATAAAAACGTACATCACGCAGTACTGGAGCAGCAGCCGGTGATATTACGATTTCCTCGTTCTGCTTCTGCTCTTTCAATTCAAAAAATAGCGCAAACAATTATTAAACAACCCAAAACATATAATTAACTCTGAAAGGTTGTCAAAAATATGATTCGATTTATTACTGAATTTGGTCTCTTTATTTTTTGTATGGCTGGTGTGTTATATGGAACTCGAGGATACTCTATAGTTGATATAGTAACGTACTCGTTTCTTTTTTTCATCAGTACATTATCCCTTGCATTTTTGTGTCTCGCCGCTTTTGGTACCGAACAAAAAGAAAACGGTGATGGCAATGGTGCGGGAAAACTTTCGACGCCAGGTGAACAGTCGCCAAGTATAACAGTACCGCCAGCAACTCAGCCGAGTGGTTTTGGCACACTACAATAATAACAGAATCAGGTTATTGTCGTGAGAGAAGGTTTATTACCGCAACTCGAAGATACTTCAATGCATATTGAATTTCGGAAAGATAGGCAAAATAAGAATTCCAAAGAGCAAATGATTCTTCGCTACTTTGGATTAGTACGGTATGTACTTCACCATTTGCATTTGGCGCGTGGGTATGTTTTATCGAACGAAGATTTGTTGCATTTTGGCATTCTTGGATTGAATGAAGCTATAGAAAATTTTGACCCGAATAAAATGGTCAAGTTTGAAACGTATGCTATTCCCAGAATTCGCGGAACCATTTTAGATGAAGTACGAAAAATAGATTGGGTTCCCCGCGCAGTTCGAAAACAGATGCGAGAGGAAGGGAAAAACAATCCAGAATTATTACAGTATCGTCAATTTGAACAGTACCGAGAACGTGTAGCTCAAAAATTATCGCTTACACTTTCAGATTACGACAGAGTTGTTGATGAAGCGCAGAAAACTACTACTGGAGATGGAAATCATTTACGCAAGAACGGACATATTTCTGATATGGATGAATTTATTGATGAAGGTTCGCTGGACCCGAGTCAGTTGATTACTGAAGTTGAAGCAAAAGAAATGATCGTCGAAAGAATAGAAGCGCTTCCGAAAAAACAGCAGATCGTTATTGCGTTGTTTTATTACGAAGAACTTTCATTCACTGAAATAGCGCAAGTACTGAAATTATCAGTATCTCGAGTATCGCAAATTCACTACGAAGCGTTAGCAACACTTCGTAAAGAATTACGTGTAGTATATAATGCATAAGAAGAAACAACATACATTAACTGAGCAGGAAATACGAGACAGATTAAACACGTTGTCCCATTTTCCTGTGCTTGATTCGTTTTCTATAGATATTTTACAACTGTTGGAAGAACCATCAACAACGCCGTTGCATATACTTCGCGCAATAGAAACAAATCCTTCGCTTGTTGTTCAGATACTTAAGAAAGCAAATTCGCTGCTTTACGGATTTCCACGAAAAATTAGCACCGTTGAGTTTGCACTTTCTATTATTGGATTCGATATCATCAAAGAAATAATTGCATTGCAAATTCTTCATTCGCATTTTGAACAGAAATCTGAATGTTCGATTCAATCGTTATGGGAACATTCGTTTTCGACCGCGGTTATTGCGAAACGAATTGCGCGGGATGTCGAATACCCTGTTGTTGGAGAAGCATTTACTGCCGGACTGCTTCACGA
Organism: Ignavibacteria bacterium; assembly: GCA_016873775.1. Classification (NCBI taxonomy): domain Bacteria; kingdom Pseudomonadati; phylum Ignavibacteriota; class Ignavibacteria; species Ignavibacteria bacterium. The sequence goes on from VGWC01000010.1 coordinate 30,195, forward strand.
TATAGGAATAGCAGTTTTTCAATATCAGTTTGCGAATGAGTTTTCCATAATAATGAATAATACTAAAAAAACCGGAACAACATTTGAAGAAGAAGAGCAACGAATTTTCGGAGAATATCATCACGCCATTGTTGGCGGATGGCTTGCAGAACGTTGGAATTTTTCACCATCAATTGTGGAATCAATTACATTTCATCACAATCCGACAAATGCAAGAAAATACCAACTACTTTCTGCTATTGTGCATTGCGCAGAAGTTTTTTCGAACAATTATTCATCGGAAAAAATATTGTTCGATTCTCATTCTACGTATAACGCTTCGGCAGTGCAATTGTTAGAATCGCGATATGCTGGTTTTGAACGTCGTTTTCTCCATCAAGAAAATATGTACAGCGTGGAAAAAATTTCTTTGAGTAACGAAACGGTTACGCTATGAAACAGGTTGCCAAAGAACGTACTACGATTACAAACGAAGAAGTATCGTTGTTGCGAACAGTGCTTCCGCAACTTGAAGAAGTGATGGAACAGCGCGAATCGTATATCAAAGCACTCGAAAAAACTATTGATGTGTTGAAAAACGAGATAACACCGAATGCATTAAGTACTTTTCGTCAAACGTATTTTTTTAATGATATGATGTCGTTGCAACGTCGCTCGTATGTTCTTTCAGTATCAGAAACTCCAGAAAAACTGTTAAACCAATTATATAACTTTGTTTGCGAATTGGTGCACGTTCAGGAACTCAATGTGTTTTTGATGGAATCAGATAAAAATACGTTTGTCCCTTTTGTTCCCGAAAAAAAAGTACTTACCAGTGAAATGAAAGATTTTCTCAAGAGTGGAATCGCATCTTGGGTGATGGAAGAAAAATCCGTCATTATTATTCCACAGAACGATATGCCCGCTCCGATAACTGAATCGTATGTAATACTTCCGATGTTGTTAGCGCAAAAACAATTGGGCGTTATCATCGTACAAGTAAAACAAAAGGTAGAAGATTATACGAATCTCCAGCGCCGTGCGCTACAACTTCTCGCAAATCAAGCATCCGTTGGCGTGTATTATTTATTACGAATGAAATTAACTCAACAAAATTCGGAAGAAATTTCACTTGGAGAATTATTGCAGCGATGTATTGATTTTAACGGGAAAGAAAAATTTTCATTGAGTTATACCAATGATTTTCCTTTTATCAACGGAAACACTTATTTGATGAGAGATGCGTTTACTTCGTTATTACAATCGCTCGAAACGAAAGAGGTTATTGTAATACGACTTGTGAGAACAGCGTATTTTGCTATTGTACAAATTGCATTACATTCAAAAACCGAAGAGTTTCAAAAAAATGAAAAATATCTTTCAGCGAAAAATATTTTTCATCTGCAACACGGAGATATTTTGGTACAGAGCGGCGATTCAGGAATCAATCTCAATGTTTTTTTACCGTTGAAGAAAGAATATGTGCAATAAAAGTCTTATATTTTGCTTCGTTGCAATGCTTGTGTTTTTTAGTCATATAAGTAAAGCAGATAAACGTGTTGATTTTATTCCGTCGCACAAAGTTTCGCCGTTGGATTCTCAAAAACAATCGTATGTTGGAAAAGGGAATGTGATTTCTAAACAACAAAAAGAAGAAATAATTCCAACAATTCAAACGAATAATAATTCGGTGCAAAATGAAGAAAACAAAAATATTGAGAAGAAACGAACGATTCGAGAAAAGGTAAAAAGAGAACGACCAACGCGCAATAAAGCAATAATTACGGACAACAACGTTATTCAGCAAACACTGAATGGAAATACACCGGATTCAACATTGCACCAATCAGAAACGAATAACGTAGCGGATACTTCAAGAGATGATTCGCAAGTTCAAGAAGAAGAAAAGAAACCAATTCCTGCTTCAGTGAAGGAAGAAAACGGAGTGTTTGTTCGCTCTGTTTTTGTGTTAGCGTTGCTCGTTATCATTGGAGCGTTTGTATTGCTCGGTTTGCAATTGACCGGATATTTTTCTAATAAATCAAAGCTCCCGATCTCCACATTTACGAGAAGTGTTGATGAAGAGATTGTTCCGGCAATTCAACAACCGAAGAAAAAAGAGCACGATATTTTTGCAACAATTAGTGAAAGAGAAACTAATCAGATAACTGACAAAGAAGATGAACTGATTGAAGAGATAGAATCGGCTAATGATGCGGTAAATTATGAAACTGTGTATTTAGCAAGGCAATTCGGGCGAGGTAATGGAGAAGTGGAACTTGCAATGAAAATGATGACGCATCGAAAACCATCGGTGGTTTCGTCGCAATATTCTTATCAAGCGACAATGATTGGAACGACGGATGCACAGAATAAACCGGGACGAAAAAAAGATGCAAGTGTAATAGCAAAAAAATTAGGAATCGGGAAAGGCGAAGTTCTTTTGGCTCGTCATCTCGAAGATTTAGAATATCATCATACGAAAGGATAAAATTATATGCCTATTGAAGGAATAGACGCTGCTGCAAAATTTATGCGTCCACTTATGTTACGAATGCAAGTCATATCCAACAATTTAGCGAACGTTGATTCCATAGGATTCAAACGCGGAAAATTGTTCGTTGAATTATTGAACGAAGGTGAACCGACAGTTCAGCAATACGACACAGGATTGGGAGAATATCTCCCGGGAACAAAGGTTACCGAAGTACCCGATTTTACACAAGGAGAACTTCAACAAACGAGCAACGCATTTGATTTTGCGGTTGACGGTCCAGGTTTTTTTGTCGTGGAAACTCCCGATGGAATACGTTATTCTCGCGCAGGAAACTTTATGGTATCTCCTGATGGTGAATTACGAACGAAAAATGGATATACTGTTCTTGGACAAAACGACAGTGCAATAACGTTTCCGAATTTTACGAATTTAAAAAAAGAAGATATTGCTGTAACTCCATTAGGAGAAATTTTTGTTCAGCATATTTACATTGGACAATTAAAAATAGTTGGGTTTGCAAGCCAAGAGCAACTGAAAAAAGTTGGCGCTTCGCTTTTTATGCCAAGAGAAAATGTTGAACCGATTCCGATTGACCCAGATAAAGTTTTTGTGCGTCAAGGATTTCTTGAAGGTTCTAACGTTGATGGAATCGAAGAAATGGTTGAAATGATAGAACTTATGCGCCAATTTGAAACCGGTCAACGATTAATTCAAACGCAAGACGAATCGGTAAGTCGTTCATTGGAAGTTGGTAGATTGTCGTCGTAGTTTTTTTTTACAAACAAATTTTATTTTTTTTATTCACAATATAAATAAACAATAGTATGAATAGAGCACTTCGCGCCGCAACAACGGGATTATCTGCGCAGCAAATGAGCATTGAAATCATCGCCAATAACTTATCGAATGTTAACACTGCTGGGTTCAAAAAAATGCGACCTGAATTTCAAGATTTGATGTATCAAACATTGGAAATTGCAGGCGCATCTCCGCAAGGGCAAACTACACAACAACCTGTTGAAGTTCAAGTAGGAAATGGAGTAGTTCCTATTGGTACTGTTCGACAATTTTCCCAAGGAGATCCGTTGATAACAAATAATCCATTGGATATGGCAATCGAAGGCGAAGGATTTTTTCAAATTCGTCGTCCAGATGGAACATTAGCATATACGCGAGACGGAGGTTTAAAACTTACTAGTGACGGAACATTGGTAACATCGCAGGGATATTTAGTTGAGCCGGGAATTACGCTTCCGCAAAACACTCGCGACATTCAGGTTTCACGAGACGGAAAAGTGAATGCGCTGATTCCAGGAGAAATTAATCCGGAACTTGCAGGTGAAATTGAATTGGCAAAATTTGTGAATCCGGCAGGGCTTCGTGCTATTGGAAATAATTTATATCAAGAAACCATTGCATCTGGACCGCCAATTTTAGGAAAAGCAGGAGACGAAGGATTTGGCGAAGTAAAGCAAAAAGAAATTGAAACGTCAAACGTTGATATTGTTGAAGAAATGGTTGCAATGATTGTTGCTCAACGTGCATATGAAATCAATTCCAAAGTTATACGTACGGTTGAAGATATGTTATCTGTAGCGAATAATCTTAAACGTACATAATGATTTTGTTTTTTTTTCTATGGTTTGTTTCTGAAATACAATTTTCAGTAATTTCTTTCGAAGAAATTCAAAAAACAGTAGAAAGATTTGTATTTCAAGAAGTAGGATTACCGAAAGAAGATGTAACGGTGGAATTCCGAAATACTCTTTCCAATATTCGTATAGAAAAAAAAACATATCAAGTGAATGTAGTTCCTGATAAAAATATTATTTTTCGCGGGAAGGTAACGCTGCCCGTGGAAATTGTCAGCGAAGGTAAAACTGAAAAGCGGATATTAGTATCACTGAATGTTCGTAGGTTTGCCAACGTTTGTTCTCCATCGCGTTTGATTGCAAAAGGAGAAATACTTTCTGAACACGATATTTTGGTTCGGAAAATAGAAACAACGTCTATTACACAACCGTTTTATTCGATAAAGGAAGAATGTATTTCAAAACGAGCGACGAAATCGTTACTTCCGGGAAAAACGTTACTGAAAGAAATGCTGGAAGAAATACCGATTGTACTCAAAGGAAAAACAGTGCGAGTAATTGCAAAAACACCGACGGTTTCAATTTCAACATTCGGTGAAGCGCAACAGGACGGAAGTCGGAACGAAATTATTTCCGTTCGGTTATCAAATTCAAAAGAATTAGTCAAAGTAAAAATATTAGATGATAGTTCAGTTCTCGTTATTCAATAATTTGAGAAAGGAAAAAATATGATACGTACAACATACGTTTTAGGCATTAGTATATTGTTATTCGTATTTTGCGGAGAAACATTTTCGCAGGATATGAGAGGAAACGTTGCGCGTTCTCTTTTTAGCGATACGAAAGCAAACAGAGTTGGTGATGCTATTACTGTTGCAATCCTCGAAGTGAGTAGTGCAATTAATAATGCGACAACGACAACAGAACGTTCAAGCGATTTGACGTTAAACGCAAATGCGGCATCATCCGGGATCGGAAATATTCCTGAAATCAGCAACGATATGTCTTTAGGAACGGGTAATGCGTTTTCCGGCGGAGGTTCTGTTGCAAATCGGGGAGATGTACGTGCTACGATTAGCGCAACCGTTGATTCGGTTTTTGCAAATGGGAATCTACGGATTTACGGAACAAAAACAATAACTATACGAAACGAAGAACAGCGAATAGAGATTTCCGGTATCGTTCGTCCTTCGGATATTCAAGCAGACAACAGTGTTTTATCAACCAATGTAACGGATTTAGTGATAGTTTTTTCAGGAAGCGGAATGGTTGACCGCGCACGTGAACCCGGTTGGTTAACACGTATTTTCCATTGGATTTTCTAAATCAATATGAAAAAATTTTTTGCAGTTTTATTTACAATCATTACTCTTGTCAATAATATTTTTGCAGTTCGAGTCAAAGATATTGCGTATGTGAACGGTGTTATGAGCAGCCAACTCATCGGGTATGGATTAGTTACGGGTTTGAACGGAAGCGGCGACACGCAACGTTCCGCATTTACACTTCAATCTGTATCAAGTATGTTGAAACGATTCGGAGTAACAGTATCTCAAGATGCGTTGCGTTTGCGTAATGTTGCCGCAGTTATGATTACTGCAACGGTTCCTCCGTTTGTAAAAAAAGGCGGAACAGTTGATGTAATAGTTTCTTCGATGGGTGATGCGACGAGTCTTCAAGGAGGAACATTATTACTCACTCCAATTTCTGCAATTGATGGAGTAGTTTATGCGATGGCGCAAGGTCCAATTTCCGTTGGTGGATTTAGCGCAACTGCTGGTGGAAGTGAATTTCGTCGTTCGCATACTGCATCGGGACGAATTCCATCGGGTGCAATTTTAGACAAGGAAATTCCAACAAATTTTCATACACAGGATTGGAAAGTAGAAGTTGTTCTTTTTCAACCGGATTTTACAACGGCGCAACGTATTTCTGATACGGTAAATACAAAATTCGGAAGTGAAATTGCTTTTGCACGCGATGCATCTTCTGTTACTATGAATGTTCCTGCAGAATTTCAATCGGAATCGAAAGTAGTGCAGTTTATTGCACAGGTGGAATCGTTTGAAGTTTCTCCTGATGTTGCTGCAAAAGTCGTTATCAATGAACGAACTGGAACCGTTGTTGCCGGAAGCAATGTAACGATTTTGCCTGCCGCAATTTCTCACGGTGGAATTACTATTGAAATACAACAGGTTCCAGTAATTTCGCAACCTGGTCCTTTTTCAAAAGGAAATACGGTTCAGACGGAACTCTCTGCAATTTCTGCGTCGCAAGATACTTCCTCGGTGAAAGCAATTAGTGGTGCAGCGACGGTTCAAGATGTTGCACAAGCGTTGAATTCGTTGCGCGTAAAACCACGGGATATTATTGCTATTTTTCAGGCGTTGAAAGAAGCAGGTGCATTAAAAGCGGAATTGATTATTATTTAGTTTTGAAAAAATGAGCATCCATACATCAATACCATTACAAGACGTAGTTGCGCAAAAACCGCGTGTAGAACTTGACCCTCAGAGAAAAATAAAGTTACAACGCGCTGTACGAGATTTTGAAGCAATGTTTCTTAATCAAATGCTGAAAAGTATGCGTAGTACGGTTCAGCAATCAGGATTATTTGGTGAAGAAAATTTTGGTGGAGATGTTGTTAATTCAATGTTTGATATGGAATTATCAAGCAAACTTGCTCAGAGTCGTGGCTTCGGAATTGGCGATATGTTATATTACAAAATTACCGGCGAACATTTGCCTACAACGATTACTGCTTCTTCGCAATCTTCCGAAATGAATAGCGTTTCTCCAAAACGTAATGTGAGTAAAGAAGTACAAGAATTTACTCCGATAAATGCGGCTCCGCGTCCTTTGCCTGGAGAAGCAAAAACATTACGAGAACGAGTTGAGCAATACAATGATATTATTGATGAAGCAGCAAAGAAATATTCGTTGGATTCGAATTTAATTAAAGCAGTGATAGCAACGGAATCAAGAGGGAATATGAATGCGCGCTCGCCGAAAGATGCAAAAGGAGTTATGCAACTTATTGATAGTACAGCGGCAGAGATGGGTGTAAAAGATGTTTGGAATCCTTCTGATAATATAATGGGAGGAGCAAAATACTTAAAGTTGATGTTAGATAATTTTGACGGTGATATTGAAAAAGCACTCGCTTCGTATAATGCCGGTCCAGGTTCTGTAATGAAACACAAAGGAATTCCGCCGTATAAAGAAACGCAGCAATACGTAAAACGTACGATGAACTATATGAAATATTTTCAGATTCCGGAATAACAATGCCCGTTCATCCAATACAATTATCTCCTGTTGAGCAACTCATAAAATTGATGCTTATGGAATCGGAAACCGCTGAAGAATTATTCCATATTCTTACGGAACAACAGGAATCGCTCATTACATTATCTGGAGATATGCTTGAAATTACTGTTGAACGTTGCACGGAAATCAATCGTCGGATGCGAGCGTATGAAAAAGATAGACAACGATTGCTTGCAAATGTAATGAAAGGAACACTTGCGGAAAAGTATATTGGTTCGCCGAATGCGTTTGATAGATTGATGGAAGTAATGGATAATCGCGGAGGAATGAAAATAAAATTACGAGATGTACGTGAACGATTACGAATTGCTGTTGCAAGTGTCGTTCAACGCAATGCTGTAAATTCTCTATTATTAGAACACTCGATGCATTATGCACAGAATATGATAAGAACAATTACGACAAGTTTTTCAAAACAACTGATAGATCAAAAATATTAAATTACAATATTTATGCCTGGACCAAGTTTAAACCATATCATCGAAATTGCTAAACGCGGCTTGTATGCTCAACGTCTTGGAATGGACATTGTAGGACACAATGTTGCAAACGCATCAACTCCCGGATATTCACGACAACGTGTTGATTTCCGTACAGGAGAAGTTTTAAAAACAAATCAAGGATTGTTGGGAACAGGAGTTATTTCCACGAATGGAGGAAGAATTCGCAACGCATTTGTTGATGAACATGTGCGCGTTTCGACTGGCACATTTGAAGATGCGAGCGCACAACGACAAACAATGTCGCGTATAGAAACGAAAATCAACGAATTAACAATAAACGGTTTAGGACAGCAGATAACAAGGTTTTTCAATGCATTTCAAACATTGGCGCAAAAACCCGAAGATGTTGGACCACGTATAAATGTTATTAATCAAGCAAAACGAGTTGCAGATGCATTTCATAATGTTGTTCAAGGATATGAAAGTGCGCAAAAAGAAACGCATCAAGAAGTTGAAAAAATTTTAAATCAAATTAATAGATTAGCCGAAGATATTGCTATTGCAGACAGAGAAGTTCTCCGTTTGCAATCTGTTGGCGTTGATGCAAGCGATGCAAAAGACACGAGAGATTTGCTCATTGATGAACTTTCGAAATATGCAAACGTAAAAGTCAGCGAAGATTCGAAAGGTTCCGTGTTAGTTTCTATCGGAGGAATTGTTGTTGCATCACGTGGAGGCGCATCAAAATTGCAGATGGAGCAGATTACTCAAGATATATATTTTGAAGGGCAAGAAGACCCGTTCACCGTTGATAGACTTGCAATTACTATTCCTCCGTTCAACGAAGATTCAATATTGGAACCGCAAAATCGAACTGTCAATATTACTTCCGGTCAATTGAACGGATTTTTAAAAACATATAATGAGCATTTGGTTCCGGGAATAATGCGCATCAATACACTTGCGCAATCATTCGCTGCAAAAGTGAACGAAATTCATTTATTAGGATATGGAAGATTCAATCCCGAATCGGGAACAATGACTTCTGAACTTCCGCTTTTCACCATTGGATATGATGGAAGCGGCGCTGATGTATATACAGATCCCGATGATATTCGGAGTATAGATATTACAGATAAGAGCGATCCGTATAGCACCGTTGCAAAATTTATTAATGTATCGAAAGATATATTGTCTAATCCTGATGGAGTTGCGGCTTCAGCAGAAGATGGAGTTCCGGGAAGTAACGCTATAGCACTTCGCATCGCAAACTTGGCGAATCTTCAATTTGTAATCGAAGACCCGAATAATCCCGATACGTTTCGCTATACGTTTGAAGAATATAACAGAAAAAGTGTTGATGAACTGGGAACTGCAATCTTCAGCGCAACAAATTCGGAAGAAGCATCGCAAATAGTTCTTGAAAGAATGGTTCAGGAACAACAAGCAATTTCAGGTGTTTCTATTGATGAAGAGATGAAAAACTTAGTGGAGTTTCAACGAGCATACGACGCTTCGGCAAAAATAGTGGCAACAGTGAATGATATGTATTTAACAATCTTAAATATGGTATAATTATTTTATGAGAATCTCAGATAATACATTTGTTTCCAATTTTCTTTCAAACATTACGAAAAATAAAATTCGTACTGACCAACTTCAGGTGCAGTTAGCATCGGGAAAGCAATTTACACGCCCATCTGAACGTCCACTTGATGCTGATTTTCTTATACGGAACAAACATTATTCCGACAGAAACAAACAGTATTTGGATAACATTCAAATTGCTTCAAACAATTTATTGGTAACTTCTGAAGCAATTGACCAAGCAGTACATGTATTTCAAGATGCACTGGAAAATCTCATTGCCGCTTCAACTTCAACGAATCTTCACGCTCGCCCGTTTTACGCACAGCAATTTGAAAATTTAGTAGGGAAATTAACTGTTATTGCAAACTCAACCAACGACGGCAAATTTCTTTTTGGCGGTTCACAAACAGTCTCTACCGTGCTTGTTTCCGATGACCTTGGAAATGACCGTCCTTGGGTGCCATATTTACGAAGCGTTGAACTACAAGAAGACCCAATATATGCCGAGCGAACAACAAGTATTGTTTTTAATCCAGATGGATTAACTGGTGTTGAAGATTCTTTTTTAGATGTAGAAGTTGGAGACGGAACAACAACGCAAATGAATATCGCCGCCATTGAAGTTCCCATTGGAGATGGAATAAATATTCAGATGAATATTACCGCAGCAGAAGCATTTAACGAAACATCGGATTCTGCATTTCAAGTATTGTTGGATATCCGTGATGCGTTAGATGCAGGCGACCCAACTGATGGAGATATGATGAGTCGAGTTAAATTAGCACTGGACCATTTTATCAAAGTGAATGAAAAAATCGGAGCGCAATTGCAAACATTGGATGCGGTAAAAGAGAGAATTGATATGGAACAAATCGAATTGGAAAATATGCGCGCATTACGGGAAGATACGGATATTGCGTCAGCAGTTGTCGAATTACAAAAACAACAAACACAATTAGAGGCGGCGTATAAAATGGGCGCTTCTATTTTGCCGAAATCACTTGTAGATTTTTTACGATAATTACATTTAACCACGTTATAGTTTTTAGAAAGTTCGATACGTATGGATAGAAAATTTGATATGATGACTCTCATCGGTTTCATTATGGGAGTAGGCGGAATTGTTGTTGCATATAAGTTCATTGGACATGGTAAAATGAGAATGCTCGTCGGAGCCCCTGCATTAGAGGCAATTCTCATCGTGGGATTAGGAACAATGTCTGCTACGATTGTTGGTCAATCGTGGAAAAGATTTACAACAATTCCAAAACTCGTTGGACAAGCATACAATCCTTTGACGTTCAATTTTCACGAATCCATTGATCAAATGGTAAACTTCGCAGCCATCGCAAGAAAAGATGGAGTTCTCGCATTGGAAAAAGAATTGCCTACAATAAAGGAACCATTTTTCAAAAAGATGCTTGGGTTAGCAATTGATGGAAATGACCCCGATGTGATTCGTTCTATTGCAGAAACGGAAATGACGTTTGTCGGAGAACGTCATAACGTGAACATCACCATCTTCAATAAAATGGGAGGATATTCTCCCACGATGGGAATTATTGGAACAGTAATCGGATTAATAGGAACATTCGCGGCTGCTGGCGGCGGCGGCGGCGATTCCGAAAAATTAATTTCTCATATTGCTACCGCATTCGTTGCAACATTGTGGGGAATATTTTTAGCAAACCTTGTCTTTCTCCCTATTGGCGACCGGTTGAAAAATATTCATTTAGAAGAAGAAGAATATATGGATGTTATTATGCGCGGCGTTATAGCAATACAAGAAGGCGAAGCGCCTTCAATTGTTAAAGCGAAACTGTACAGTATGCTTCCGGCAAGTAAACAAGAAAAAAAATAAATTTTGTTCATTCATAAATAATTAAACTGTATGAAAAAGAAACATGTAGAACAACATGCAGATGAAAGATGGCTTTTAACGTATGCAGATTTAATTACATTGTTACTCGCATTGTTTGTTGTTTTATGGTCATTCGAAAAGATGGATTCAAAACAAGTTATGGAAGCGCTTTCTGGAGTTTTCAGCGATGATTTATCTGGCGGCGGAGAAGGTGTGCTTGAAGGAGCCGGGACCTCCATTGACCCATCTCTCGCAAGGTCAATTCGCGACCAAAAACAAATTGAAAATGTTAAAAAAGCATTGGATTCCGCTGGTTTAAGTGATATAATAGAAATCAGCACACAACTTGGAAAATTGAACATCACTATGAAAGGTGATGTAAGTTTTCAATCCGGCAATCGGGCTTTAAAAACAGAAGTTCGTAAAGCACTGGTAGCAACGCTTCCGATTATCAAAGACCAGATTGAACGATTCAAGCGATTAAAAATTTCCATTGAGGGACATACTGATAATGACCCTATTTCGACTGCTGAATTTCCTTCCAACCTTCATTTATCAACAGCACGCGCACTTAGCACAGCAGACTACTTAATCAGCGACCTTCATATTGACCCGAAGTTAATTCAAGTTGAAGGATATGGTGAATTTAAGCCAATTGCTCCGAACAATTCAATTGATGGAAAGAAGAAAAACAGAAGAGTTGAAATTTCTTTGATTACTGGCGAACAAACAAGTTCAACTGTAAAAAACGAAGAATAGCCAAAACAGATTCACATGAAAAACCCCAAGTAAAAATTGGGGTTTTTATTTTCTCGAATAGCAGTTATTTACTCCGTGTTGCTCAGAGAAACGTCGAAAAAGAATGAATTATTTTTTGGCAAATAATTGGTTTTCACACAAAAATAATTTAATTTTTGCATGCAATTTTTTTTCACACAAATATAAAAGGAAAATAGAATGCGCATTTTAGTTGTTGAAGACGAAAAAAAAGTAGCGAAGTTCATCAAGAAAGGACTTGAGGAAGAACACTACGCAGTGGATGTTGTTCACGATGGCGATTCTGCATTTCAACTTGCCAAATCTGAACCGTACGATTTGTTCATCATAGATATAATGCTTCCGAAAAAAGATGGAATTTCGCTGGTGAAAGAATTGCGAGCAAGAAAAGTAACGATTCCCATTCTCATCGTAACTGCCAAAACATCTGTCGAAGACCGTGTTGGCGGACTTGATAGCGGCGCTGATGATTATTTGACAAAACCGTTTGCAATGGAAGAATTGTTTGCACGCGTGCGCTCGCTTCTTCGCCGCGGAGCAGCAGAAAAAACTCCAACGCTTCGAGTCGCAGATTTGGAACTTGACCTTGTGAAACATAAAGCCAAACGCGGAGAAAAAATGATTGAACTTACTGCGAAAGAATATTCCCTCCTCGAATATTTTATGCGCAATAAAAATCGCACGCTTTCCCGTACGCTTATTTCTGAACATATTTGGAATTACAATTTTGATACGGGAACAAACATTATTGACGTTTATGTTAACCATCTTCGTCAAAAAGTAGATAACGGTTTCGAAAAAGGTTTGATACACACCGTTCGCGGTGTTGGCTATATGATGAAAGAACCCGATGAGAAAATGTAGATTGTTTGTACGACAGAAAAAAGTTTTTTCCCTTTTCTTTTTTTGAAAAACCTCGTTCTCGTTTCATTCAAATTTTTTTATTAAGGAATGAAACTTCATTTTTCGTTACGCACGAAACTTACACTGTGGTACGCATTGGTACTCACAGTTACGCTTTCCTTGTTTGGAACTGCGGCATATTTCTACACAAAGGAAACGATTTCGGAATCGCTTGATGTTTCGTTACGCAGTCAAGTTGGATGGTTGCGTCAGTATTTACAGCAGCGTGCAGAAATAAAAAAGAAGAAAAAAAAATCCCCACCGAAAAAAACGCTCACTCCCAAAAATATTGTTACAAAAAAAGATACGGTAACAACTTCTCCGTATTTATTCGAATGGACAGAAGCGGATTCCATTTGGTACGAAATTTATGAACAAGCGATGCGGAATCCGAAAAAAACTTTTCTCTACGTGAAAAACAATAAAGGATTAGTTTTTTATCGCTCGGAAAATTTAGAGCCAGATGATTCACTGTTTATTCCACGCGACACAGCAACATTCGGAGATGCAGTTCTTACAACATATCAAACGAAGAACGGAGAAGAACGTCGTCTTGCATACGCAAAAGACGTCAACGGAGAAGTTTGGGTTGCATATCCCATGCAAGAAATAGAAACAATTCTTGATAATCTTTTCGCGAACTTAATCTTCATTTCTCCCATCGCCATTGTATTTTCACTGATTGGAGGATGGTTCATTGCAAGAAAATCATTACGCCCGATTGACGAAGTAATAGAAACGGCAAAAAAAATAACCGCTTCAAATCTTGACCAACAAATTCCGCACCATTCTGTTGATGACGAAATCGGAAGACTCATCGCAACGTTCAATGAAATGATACTGCGATTACGCAATTCATTTGAACTGACGCAACAATTTACTATGGATGCTTCGCACGAACTTCGTACTCCGTTGACTATTATGCGTGGAGAAATTGAAGTTGCATTACACAATGAAAACCTTGAAGAAGAGCATCGCGAAATTCTTCTCTCTCTTCTTGAAGAAACAATACGGATGAATAGTATTATTGAGGGACTTTTGTTGCTTTCAAAATCGGATTTGAATATGTATAAGCCGTCGTGTGAAGAAGTGCATTTGAACGAACTCACTTCAGAACTTTTTGAAGATGGTGAATTGCTTGCGCAGACAAAACATATTTCTATTGTGTTAGAACAAAATGATGAAATTCGTTTGTTCGGCGACAAAGTGCGGTTACGACAATTGTTTTTAAATCTCCTCGATAATGCGATTAAGTACACTCCCGAAAACGGAAAAGTAATTCTCGCACTGTACAGATTGGACGGAACGGCAGTATTTAAGATAGAAGACACTGGAATTGGAATTCCTCAAAATGAAGTGCATAAAATTTTCAACCGCTTTTATCGTGTTGACAAAGCGCGTTCAAGAGAAATGGGAGGAACAGGTTTGGGGCTATCTATTGCAAAATGGATTGTTGAAATGCACGGCGGAAGAATTCTCGTTCACAGCGAAGTAAATTCGGGAACAACGTTTGTTATAAAATTTCCCTTAGATAACAATTCAACGATACATTCTGCGATTAACAATCCTTAACTCGTTGTTAATCTCGTCATACATTCCGTTTGATATATTGCACTGAAAATTTTTTTAAATTCAGTGCGTACACTTCTTTTACATTCTTTTTTTGTTTTTTTCTATTGCGGTATTGTTGCAAATGTGATTGCACAAAACAACTATGGAAGAAATATATCTCAAAGAGCAACTATGGATTCAATCAATCTACAAGTTGTTGATTCTACCATAGTTCAGGAAGAAAGCACAGAAATTTCAGACATTCATAGACTAACTCCACAAGAGCGGTTAATGAGGGCAAAGCAATTAGAACGAAAAACGAGCAACAAAGATAATTATTATTGTACTCATCATCCGGCTATGCAAAGCGAAAGCGTTGGAGTTTGTATTTTGTGTGGAAACGTGTTAAAATTGCACTACAAACAAACGATAATGAACAGAAACGATTCAACAAAAGTTCTTCCTAAAAAAAATCGTTTAAAGTAACTGCTATTCTCATAAATTCCAAGGCACGAAATCTATTTCGTGCTTTTTTTATGAATAAGATTTACGAGTGAACGTTTTAAAATTGCAACCGCAGAAAGAATTTCCTGTTCGCTTGTCCAGCGACCGAAGGAAAACCTCAATGTTGCTTTTGTTGTTGCTATATCTCGTTTCATTGCAAGCAAAACGTGCGATGGTTCAATACTACCAGATGTGCATGCAGAACCACTGGAAACTGCTACACCGTTCATATCCATATTCAAGAGGAGCATTTCACCATCGATGCTTATTTGCGAACAATCAATCGAAATACTGAGAATATTTGACAATGAAGTTTCGTCGTTTCCATTGAATAGAAGAATGTTGTTTCCAAACAATGGAGAAATTTCTTTAACGAGTTTTTCTTTCAACAGAGATTTCAATAATTTCATTCGAAGAAATTCTTCTTCACGATGTTGATTCATCAGCATCGTTGCTTTTCCGAAACCAATCACGAGTGGAACTGCTTCCGTTCCCGCGCGTTTTCCTCGTTCTTGTCCTCCTCCGTGAAACAACGGTTCAATTTCAATACCCCGACGTATATACAATGCGCCGATTCCTTTGGGACCATAAATTTTATGTGCAGAAATGGCAAGTGTATCAATATTCATTCTACTAACATCTATAGGAATTTTGCCAAACGATTGCACTGCATCGGTGTGAAATAATATTCCGTTTTGTTTAGCAAATGCACCAATTTTTTCAATTGAATGAATAGTTCCGGTTTCATTATTGGCGTGCATAATTGCAATAAGACCGGTTTGTTTTGTGCAAAGTTTTTGAATTTCTTCAAATGAAATTTCGCCGAATGCATTAACCGAACAATACGAAACAATAATTCCCGTGTTCTTTATATACTCGCACGAATTCAGCACGGCGTGATGTTCTGTTGGTGATGCGATGATATGCTGTTTTCCTTGTTTTCGTAAATGTTGTGCAAAACCTTTAAGTGCAATATTATTCGCTTCTGTTCCGCTCGAAGTAAAAATAATTTCAGATGGAATAGCCGAAAGAGAAGATGCTATAATTGTTCTGCTTTCTTCAAGTGCGCTTTTCACTTCTTGTCCAAAAGAATGAATCGAAGAAGCATTGCCGAATTTTTCATTGAAGTAGGGTTTCATTGCTTCAAACACTTCCGGGTCTAACGGAGTGGTTGCTGCGTAATCTAAGTAAATGCGTTGCATATTAGTTTTCTCAAATATATATTATCTTATGATAATGAAATTTTTTTTTTAATATAATGAATAGATGAAAAAAATTGAATAAAGATAATTTTAAATTTTTATCGTTTGCATTTTAAAAAAAGTTTTGTATAATGCACCCGTATTATTTACAACTATCAATTTCGTGGGAGAAGTTTATATGACTCAAAAAACATATTGGTATTTATTCATAATCTCATTGATATTATTCAATGGTTGCGCAAGCGATGCGTTGCAACCAGGAGAAACAGCACCGGATGTTACTCTTAAAAATCAAGCAGGAAATGAAGTATCGCTTTCCGATTACAAAGGAAGTTACGTGATTGTGGCTTTTTACGGAAGAAGTAATAATAAAAATTCCGTTATTCACTTAAAAAATTTTGAATTGGATTTTAGTTTCTATCGTCAATCGAGGATGACAGTGATTGGAATAAATTCAGAACGAGAAGAAGTAATTCGCAATTTTTATTTCAAGAATAATTTTTCGTTTGATTTACTTTGCGATAAGAAAAAAGTTGCGATGAAAGCGTACGGCGTTTCGGGTGGATTAGGCGGTACAGACCGCATTACGTTTATCATTGCTCCGAATCAAAAAATCGTGAGTGTCATTGAATCGGATGAAGTTGACGAACATCGTGAAGAGTTGCACAACGAAGTTAAAAAAATTGTTGAGGAATAAACAGATATTTTCTTTGTAAAATTTGCGCACATTTTTTTCTTGTCCTCTTTCTTCGGTTTTTCTTTTTTACGAAGTGAACCGAACATACGAACTTTTCAACATTTTTCAGGCGTTGTTGATACTGTTCCATCTTACAACATAGACACAATTCTATTTTCGGGAAATACTGCTTTTTCCCAAGAATATCTGTTGCAGCACTTCGCGTCATCAATCAAAGTACAACTAAGCGAACCAATAATTGAAAACTGTATTGAACAGTTGCTTCAGTTATACGAAAACAACGGCTATCCTTTTACTTCTGTTTCGGTGGCCAATATTTCTTTACTTTCGATAAACAACGAAGAAAGAATTTCCATCGAACTTGAAATCAACGAAGGACAAATTGTGTACATCGAACAATATTCCATCGAAGGAAATAAAAAAACCAATCGCGATATCATTCTTCGTGAGTTGCGAATGAACAATGGAGAACTCTACAACCAAACGAAAATCAACCGTATTGAAAAAAATCTTCGCCGTTTAAATATTTTTTCTTCTGTAAATAAACCGCAACTTTTACTCGATAACAACGGAGGAAATTTATTCATCAAAGTCGAAGAAGGTTCGTTCAATAATTTCAATGGGATTATTGGTTACGTTCCTTCTACAAATAATCAGCACGGAATCGTTACAGGACAAATTGATATTTCGATGCGGAATTTATTTGGCACAGCGCGAAAAGCAACAATTCATTGGCAACGCGAAAGTGAACTCACACAAGAAATTGCGTTGCGATATTCAGAACCGTGGCTGTTCAACATTCCACTTTCCGCAATTATTGGATTCGCTCAGCGAAAACAGGATTCCACGTTTGTCCAGAGGGTTACTGATGTGAATACAGATTTTTTGTTCAACGAAAGTTTTTCTCTCGGCACAATATTTTCTTATGAACAAACACTTCCATCGCTTACAACCACTTCATCAGTGTTCTCAAATACAATAATTACCGGCGGAATACAAGCACAGTTCGATTCACGCGATGATATTCTCTCGCCAACCAATGGAGGTTTGTACCATGTACAAATTGAATGGGGAAATAAAACGATCGCGTCGTCACGTTTTTCTCTACAAAGATTGTTTACGAACGTCGAGCAATATTTTTCTCCTACAACACATCAGGTACTTTCTGTGGCGCTTCACACGAAAGAAATAAAAAGCACAAAACTTGAATTCTCTGATTTGTTTCGTTTCGGCGGCGCAACAACAATTCGCGGTTACAGAGAAAAACAATTTCTCGCTTCGAGTATTGTTTGGTCGAATACCGAATATCGTTTTCTGTTTTCGCAGCAATCATTTTTCTTCGGATTTTTTGACGCGGGGTATTATTCGCGTTCAGCGCTTGCTCCATTTCTTTTTTCCACAAAAGAATTTTTATTCGGTTACGGAGCCGGCGTTCGATTGGAAACCCGTGTAGGTTTACTCGGCGTAAGTTTTGCATTGGGAAAAGGCGATACGTTTTCGCAAATGAAAATTCATATTCAACTCATCAACCAATTTTAGCAAAGAGCAACGAGCGTAGAGCATAGAGTAAAATCTCTTCTCTTCGCTCTTCGCTCTTCGCTCTATGCTTTATGCTTTCTTTGAATTTTGAAAACGAATTTTGGAACAACAACATGAATTTCGTTGCTGGAATTGATGAAGTGGGACGCGGACCTCTTGCAGGACCGGTTGTTGCATCTGCAGTTTTATTTCCCCAAAATATTTCTTTGAACGGAATTAACGATTCAAAAAAACTTTCAGAAAAAAAACGCGAAGAATTATTTGACAAGATTTACGAAAACGCAATTTCTGTCGGTGTCGGAATTGTATCGCACGAAGAAATTGATGAACTCAACATTCTCAATGCGACATTTGAAGCAATGCATCGGGCGGTAAAAAAACTTTCCATTTCACCGCAGCATTTATTGATTGACGGAAATAGATTTTCAAAAGATTCAAATATTCCATTTACAACTATTGTTAAAGGAGACGCGAAATGTTATTCAATTGCCGCCGCTTCCATTATAGCAAAAGTTACACGCGATAGAATGATGAAAGAACTTCACCAACATTTGCCGCATTACGGTTTTGCACAACACAAAGGTTATCCGACAAAAGCGCACGTAGAAGCAATACGAAAATTCGGATTGAGTGAGTTTCACCGAAAAAGTTTTGTTGTGAAGGGATGGAAATAATTTCCAATTGACAATTGATAATTAGAAATGGTAAACACAAAAACCACCGGCAACAACTACGAAGACATCGCTGTAAAATTTCTTCAACAAAAGAATTATGAAATCATTACTCGCAATTTCAATATTCATCACGGAGAAATTGATATTATTGCGAAAGATAATTCCATACTTGTATTTATTGAAGTAAAAGCACGAACAAACGATTCACACGGAACTCCTGAAGAATCCATTACGCCGAAGAAACAACAAGCACTTCGCAAAACCGCCGAAGGATTTTTATTCAAACATCCCGAAATTCAATTCAAAGAATCTCGCTTCGACGTAATCGCAATTGAAAACAACAACGGCGAAATTCAAATTCGACATTTGATAGAAGCATTTTAAAATGCGGAAAGATGGAGTCCACCTTTTTTTAATACCAACGTAAAGTTTTTAAGATGCAATGATTCTATTAAGCAAGGTGGACTCCATCTTATCCCAATCTAAAATATAAAA
>VGWC01000011.1 GCA_016873775.1 Ignavibacteria bacterium
AAAAGCGTACGAAAAGTTTTTGCAACTTGTGAAAAAACAAAACGGCGATGTTTCGTTTATTGAAAATGTAGAAAAGTATTCAAAGAGTAAATTTGCTGTTGAAGTTGTTGCGAAAGAAAATGGTTTTGTTACAACGATTGATTCGCTTGAACTTGGATTGACTTCTATTTCGCTTGGCGCGGGAAGAATGAAAGTGGACGACGTGATTGATATGAAAGCGGGAATTATGTTGAAGAAAAAAGTCGGCGATGAAATAAAACACAACGAAGTTCTTGCAACTTTTTATACTGATAATTCTTCCGTTCTCGATTCAGCGAAAGAGAGAATACAAAAAGCATTTACAATTGGAATGGAAAAGCCGAAGAAAGAGAAATTGATTCGCGCAATTGTGGATGAAAAAGGAGTGAGGGAATTTTAGAATTTAGAAGTCAGATTTTAGATTGTTGTTGCGTAATGAAGCAATCTCTTGAAAATCTAATATATTTACCGAAGAGAAAAGTTTAATAACAAACTTTATGGAAAACGAACAATCAAAACTAATTTTTACAAACGTTATCGTTAAAGAGAAAAATGGATTGAGTGCATTATGTTTGGATGTAGATGTTGCTTCCGAAGGTGAAACAATTGCCGAAGCAAAAGAAAACCTTCGCGAAGCGGTGAGTTTATATGTTGAATCTGCAATCGAAAGCAATCTTCCAATAATTCGTCCTGTTCCGGCAAACGATAATCCGATATACACACGTTCAAAGGATGTAAAAGAAATATTCAAAATTTCTCTTGACGTATCGGTTCACACGTATGTCTAAACTTCCTGTTGTAAAACCGAAAGAAATAGTTTCAACATTAAAGAGAAACGGATTTATTGAATTGAGAAGTAAAGGAAATCATTTGCAACTGAAAAAAGGAAATTTGCTCGTAACTGTTCCGATGCACAATAAAGATTTAAATCCTGAAACATTGAAATCTATTTTACGGCAAGCAAAAGTAGAAGTTGAAGAATTGAAAGAATTATTGTAACTATATAAACGAAATTGAAAGAGTTTGTGAAAGTGTAAATCATATCAAACATCCTTTATGAAAATAAGTTACGATAAAGAAATTGATGCAATGTATATTCGTTTGGTCGAAGGCAAACACGAATGTCGCACACTTCGACTGAACGATGAAATAGCACTGAATATTGGCGCAAATGAATTACTCGTTGGAATCGAAATTCTCGACGCAAAAGAAACATTGGGAAAAGGAGAATTGCCAAAAGTGATTCTTGAAAATGTTCAACATGCACTTCAATAAAAACTCTGCGTAACTCAGCGACCTCCGCGCCTCCGCGTTTCAAAATTTTAAATCGCAGAGTCGCAGAGAACGCGGAGAATTCGCAAAGAAATAATTTTTATAATCATTATTTACAAACACAACACACATTATGAAAAAGTCAACTATCATTATACTCGCCATAGTCGGCGTTTTATTAATTACTGCATTCAGTATTATTTCGTGGGGAGTTTCCACATACAACTCGCTCGTTGGACTCGATGAAGGAGTGAACGGAGCGTGGAGTCAGGTTCAAAATCAATACCAACGGCGATTTGACCTTATTCCGAACTTAGTGGAAACAGTAAAGGGATATGCTGAACACGAAAAAGAGGTTCTCGTTGGTGTAACCGAAGCGCGTGCAAAAGTTGGACAAATGAACGTCTCGCCGGAAATTTTGAAAGACCCGCAAGCGTTTCAGCGATTTGAGCAAGCGCAAGGTGGATTGTCGAGCGCGCTCTCACGCTTGATGGTCGTGATTGAAAAATATCCAGACTTGAAAGCGAATCAAAATTTTCTTGCGTTACAATCGCAGTTGGAAGGAACGGAAAACAGAATTTCCGTTGAGCGAAAACGATTTAACGAAGTTGTTCAGGAATTTAACACGACCGTGAGAAAATTTCCCGCTTCATTTATAGCCGGCTTCGGTGGTTTTTCACAGAAAGCATATTTCAGCGCGGAAACTCAAGCGCAAACTGCACCGAAAGTAAAGTTTTAAAGAATGAAACTTTTTGTTCTCACGCAAAGACGCAAAGACGCTAAAGAAATTTTTTTTGCATCTTCGCATCTTTGCGTGATTTATTTTTTGTTGTTCACTACATCGTATGCGCAAAAGATTGACGTTCCCAAACTTGAACGATATGTAACTGACCAAACGAATACTCTTTTATCATCCGAAACGCAACGACTTGAACAAGCGCTGATTTCTTTTGAAGAACAAACTTCTAATCAAATAACAGTTCTCATTATTCCAACACTTGGCGAGGAAAGTTTGGAAGATTATTCTATTCGTGTTGCAGAAAAAAATTTAATTGGACAAAAAAAGAGAGACAACGGAATTTTATTTCTCATTGTAAAAGATGATAGAAAAATCCGCATTGAAGTTGGTTATGGTTTGGAGGGAGTTTTAACTGATGCGTTGACTTCAGAAATTATTCGTAATATCATCGCACCAAATTTTCGTGATGGAAATTATTCTATAGGAATTTTCTATGCTGTTGATGCAATTATGCAAGCGACAAAAGGAGAATACATAGGTGCAGGGAAAAAACATCGAAGTCGAAATGGCGGAAACGATTCAGTATTGATTTACATAATTGCCATCATTGCATTTTTTTTGTTCAACGGAATTTTTAGAAAACGAAGAGGATTTATCGGTTCAAGTCGTGGGTGGAATTCTTCCGGAATGTTTCTCGGTGGTTTTGGAGGAGGAAGTGGTTTCGGAGGTTTTGGTGGGTTCAGTGGGGGTGGCGGAAGTTTTGGCGGTGGTGGCGCAAGTGGTTCATGGTAGTAGTTTCAGAAGTCATAGCGGAATCCAGTATAAAGAATGTTCTTAAAAAATAGAATAGATTCATTTCTTTCCAAAACAGAAAGAAATGAAATAGCGAACTTCATTCACTCGTTAGAGGAAAAAACTTCGGGAGAAATACGCGTTGCAGTAACTTTCAAACGAGGTTTTTTTGAGAAGAAGAAATCTCTTCAAGAACTTGCATTGAAAGCATTTTTTCGTTTGAAGATGAATAACACGCGAGACAAAACCGGCGTGTTGCTTTTCATTCTTGTTGGAGAAAAACAGTTTCACATTGTTGCTGATGAAGGAATTAACAAAAAAGTGGAAGATGGAACGTGGCAAAAAATTGCAACCGAACTTTCAGATTTTTTTAAGAATCAAAAATATAAAGATGGAATTATCTGCGTGCTGGATCACATTGGGAAAATTTTGTCGTTGAATTTTCCAAAGAAAAGCGATGATGCAAACGAATTAACGAACGAAATTAGTTTTCAATAAATATATTTCGTTCAATCTCAAAAATTATTAGTACTTTTTCAGAAAAAAAATATCATTTATCTATATTACATTTATGCCAAATACAATTTTTGTCAACGAAAACAAAACCGTTGAACAACCAGGAATTACTAACATTAGAAAACTTGCGATGAAAAATGGAGTTCAACTCTATAGCGGCATTGACGTTTTGTTGAATTGTCGCGGAAATGGCTTATGCGGAACGTGTCGCGTTGAAGTACTTGATGGAAAAGGAGTATCGCCAATGAAACCGATTGAAGAAGGTTCGATGATGGGGTGGATTCCTTTTTATGTTCGCAGCGTTCCGAAGCATCATCGCCTTGCTTGTCAAATGGATGCTGTCAATGATTGCCAAATAAAGACGCACCCTTTGTATGAAATTGACAGACAAGCATCGAAAGAACGAAGACAAATGTTTTTTGCGTGGAGTTTTTTTGGAGGAATATTTACCGCGATGATGATTTGGATGTTGTTGGATATGGTTCAAGTAGTGTAACGATAATTTTCTGAGAAATTGAATGAAGTTCAAAGCAATTGATTTATTGCTTTGAACTTTTTTTTTGAATTAGTGGAAACATTTATGGATTTTCACAAGTGAAAATTTTTGCTTGCAAACATGAGAAAGAGCGGTAAAATTTTATAGAGATTGAAACTTAAACGCATTTTTATAGTTGGCATACATTTCGCAATAATCATATACGTACAACTGAAATATGCATTACGAAAATAATTACTAAAAAAATTACGCTATGGCACTAATAGATTCAAAAACAGGAAACATTATCAGAGAATATTCAATTGATGAACTGAAAGAAAACGCACGATTTATGCGAGGATATAATCTTGTTGCACTTCATGCGGCTGGTTCAGGACATTCCGGCGGAACGCTTTCGATAATGGATATTACTGCGGCGTTGTATTTGCGAATAGCAAATGCAGACCCTAACAATGCTTTGTGGGAAGAAAGAGATAGAATAATTTGGTCAACTGGACACAAAGCACCGAGTTTGTATTTAGGTCTTGCGTTTGCCGGTTATTATCCGAGGGAAGATGTAATGCTCCTCCGCAAACTCTATTCGCCATTTCAAGGACATCCACATTGGTTAAAAGTTGCTGGAGTAGAGGCGTCAACCGGTTCATTGGGACAAGGACTAAGTATAGCAGTGGGAATTGCATTAGCAGGAAAATTGAATGGGAAAAATTATAAAACGTTTTGTATTATGGGAGATGGAGAGCAACAGGAAGGACAAATTTGGGAAGCAGTAATGGAAGCATCGCATTATCAACTCGATAATCTAATCGGAATCGTTGATTGTAATCGTTTGCAAATAGATGGTCTTGTAAAAGATGTAATGAATGTTGAACCGCTCGAAGAAAAATATAAAAGTTTTGGATGGAACGTTCTTCGCATTGACGGACACGATATGCAACGAATTGTTGACGGATTTGAAAAAGCAAAAAAAAATACCGACGGGAAACCTTTGGTAATACTTTGTGATACGATTAAAGGAAAAGGAGTAAGTTTTATGGAAGATGTTGCGGGGTGGCACGGAAAATCTCCGAGTTATGAAGAAATGATAAAAGGGCTTACTGAACTTGGTTTAAATGAAAAACTTCCCGTCAATGATTTGTTGGAAAAATCAAAAACATATCAAAAAGATGTCGAAAAAAAACTGGAAGCAAAACATCCGAAGTTCGGAAAAAATTATTGGTGGAATTCTGAAGCAACAATGAAAGTGAAAATGGAGCCAACACGAAAAGGTTTCGGAAATTCACTTGCGGAAAACGGCGATGATGAGAGAATTGTTTGCTTAGGACTTGATATTTCCGGCTCCATCACTATAAGCGATTTTTATACTTCAAAACCGGAACGAAAGAAACGATGGCTCAGTATGGGAATTGCAGAACAATCAGCAACAGCTGCAGCCGCCGGTTTAGCAAAAGAAGGAAAAATTCCTGTTCTCGGAACATACGGAACGTTTGCCGCCGCAAGAAATCTTGACCAAATTCGCACGTCGGTTTGCTATGGAAATTTTGATGTGTTAATTGCCGGCGCGCACGGAGGAGTTTCCGTTGGTCCTGATGGAGCAACACATCAAGCGTTGGAAGATTTATTTGCAATGTGTGGTTTACCGAATATGTCTGTAATAGTTCCGTGCGATGCTATTGAAACGAAAAAAGGAACGACATATTTTCTCTTGAAACATTTTGGTCCGGAATACATACGATTTGCCCGCGAAGCAACTCCGGTTGTAACAAAAGAAAATACTCCATTTGTGTTTGGCAAAGCGAATATCATTCGGTTGAGGAAGGAAGCCGATAATTTTGTTGACGCATTCGAAACAATTCTTGCTTCAGAATATAAAAACGAATTAGAGCATCTTACGATTATCGCTAGTGGACCAATGGTACCGGAAGCAATGCGCGCTGCGTATATTTTGAAAAAAGAGTTTGAATGGGAAACAAGAATTATCAATATGCACACGTTGAAACCAATTGATGAATCTGTTATTGTTCAATCGGCAAAAGAAACCGGAATCATTATAACTGCCGAAGAACATCAAATTGGCGCTCTTGCGTGGCGAGTCAGTGAAATAATAACTTCAAGCAAAGAACTTTATGGTTTACCGATTATTACGGGAGCGATAGGAGTAAAAGACCGTTTTGGTGATTCCGGTGCGCCGTGGGAATTAGTAAAGGAATTTGAAGTGAGCGCGGAATATATTGCAGCAAAAGCAATTGAATTGATGAAAGTCAAGAAATGAAAAAAGGAATTCTTTTTTACAAAATGAAAAAGTTCAAAGTACATTTTACTTTGAACTTTTTAATTTTTAACTTTTAACCGTTTTGCGGAAAGGGTGGGATTCGAACCCACGGTCCCCTTTAGGGGGACACACGCTCTCCAGGCGTGCCAATTCAACCGCTCTTGCACCTTTCCGAAAATCCGTTTTTTTATATTGTTAAAAATTTTCGTGTCAAATATACTATTTACATTTATCTCATAAAAAATATTCGCTATGAGAAATCTATTTTGTTTTATCATTTCGTCCTTTATTATCTTTAGTACCTACGCATTATTTTCGCAGGAAAAAAAAGAACGATGGCTTACTCCAGCAGAAATTTCGAATTTTCAGGAAACGCCTCGGTATGCAGAAACAATGAACTTTCTTAGAAATATGGAGCGTGCTTCAAAATCCATTCGCATAATGAATTTGGGGAAAACGCCTGAAGGACGAATGTTGCCGCTCATCGTCGTTACGTCGAAAACAATCGAAGTAAATCCCAGCAAAGCGCAATCATCCGGGAAAGCAATTGTTTTGATTCAAAATGGAATTCACGCTGGAGAAATTGATGGAAAGGATGCTTGCTTGATGTTGTTGCGAGATATGTGTATTCTAAAAGAAAAAGAATATCTGCTTGATAAAATAATTTTGCTCATTCTTCCGTTCTACAATCTTGATGGGCACGAACGAGTTGGAGTATATAACCGCATAAATCAAAACGGACCACGGGAGATGGGATGGAGAACAACATCGCAAAACTTAAATTTGAATCGAGACTATATGAAAGCAGATGCGCCGGAAACAAGGATGTGGCTCAAGATGTTCAATGAATGGTTACCAGATTTTTTTATTGATTGCCACGTTACCGATGGAGCGGATTATCAATATGTAATTACTTACGCAATAAGCGACCAAATGAATGTTCCATGGAGCGTGCGCAATTGGATAAAAAATGAATTTTTATCTTCGATTCAAACATCAATGAGCCAAAAAAACACACTGATGTCGCCGTATATTCTCTGGAAAGAAGAACACGATGTTACCAAAGGATTAATTGGTGGAGTTGCACCTCCGCGTTTTAGCACTGAATATTGCGTACTTCAAAACCGTCCCGGTTTTTTGATTGAATCGCATATGCTGAAAGATTATCAATCTCGTGTGAATGCTACGTACCAACTCTTGGTTTCTCTCCTTGAAAAAATACATTCCGATGCGGGAAAATTACGACTTGCAGTTCGCGAAGCGGATGAAGAAATAATTTCTGCTGGCGAAACAGCAGATGGAACATTTTCACTTCCGTTGGATTATGAACTTGAAATGAATGAAACCAATGATTCACTGTTGTATTTAGGGTATCAATACCATCTTGAAAAAAGTGAAGTTTCAAATGGAACATGGATACAATTTTCCAATAAACCTGCGAATGTAACTATCCCGTTTTTCAATACCGTAAAACCAACCGTTGAAATTCAACTTCCGTATGCGTACATCATTCCAAAACAATGGACGAAAGTTATTGAGATATTGCAAGCGCATACTATTAGATTGAATCGTTTAACACGGGAAACAGAACTGGAAGTAGAAACGTATAAATTTTCTCAGCCGAAATGGAATGAACGACCGTATGAAGGAAGGCACACGGTAAATTTTAAGACCGAAAAAATTTCCGAACGAAAATTATTTCCTGAAGGTTCGTTGGTAGTATTGATGAATCAACGTACTGCAAAAGTTGCGGCACATTTGTTTGAACCGCAAGCGCCTGATGCCTTAGTCCGTTGGGGATTTTTTGATGCTGTTTTTGAACAAAAAGAATACGGCGAAAGTTATGTTCTCGAAAAACTTGCGCGTGAGATGATGGAAAAAGATGCAGCGTTGAAGAAAGAATTTGAATCGAAACTTGCTTCCGATTCTTCATTTGCAAAAAATTCGTATGAGCGATTGAATTTCTTTTACAAAAAATCTCCCTATTGGGATTACCGCAAAGATGTGTATCCTGTTGCTCGGATTCCTAAAAAAATTGTGCTTCCTCTGGAATTGAAAAAATAATTTTCATTGTGCATTGTAAATTTTTGATTTCTTTTATGAAAAGAACTGTTTTCTATTTCATCGTTTGTATTTCGTTAGCAAATGCTCAGCAACATTGGAGCATCAGTAACAGTCCAACTTCTTTAAATCTTTCAGAAGTTTTTTTTAGAGATAGTCTTTTCGGATGGATTGGAGGCGATTCCGGAATGATATTTCGTACAACAAACAGCGGAAATAGTTGGGAAAAACAAATGAGTGGCGTAACGACAAAATTGGTAGATATTTATTTTCTTAACAACAATCTTGGATGGGCTTTGACGTGGACATCGGATTCACCGCCGTTTCGAACACAAATTGTAAGCACTACTGATGGCGGGATTCATTGGCTCGTGCGGGATTTTGCGCAGGAAAATATATTTATGAACGATATATATTTCAGCGATTCGGAGAACGGATGGCTTGGAGGACACGATGGCGCATTAGCGAAAACAACGAATGGGGGAAACGATTGGAGAATGATTACTGTTGGCGGAACGTGTTCGGGATTATCTATTCAAAGTCTCGGAATATTTTCGCCGAAGCGCTCCTTTGCTTCCGGTGGATTATTTGATTTTGCAGGAGTACTATGGAAACAATCTCACGATGGAGAACAATGGACTGCTGCGTGTCTTGTTCCGGAACCGGTGCAAAAACTTGCGTTCATTGATTCGTTGAATATTATTGGAGTTGGAGGAGATTATGAATTTGGCGCAAGTGTTATTCGTTCAACGGATGGTGGAGAAACATGGAACTATTCTACAATGCAGATTTTTGGAATTGCTTCTGCGCTTTCGTTCCGAACGTCGTATGAAGGATGGGCGACGTTGGGTGCGGTGCAAGAATTAATTTTTACAAAAGATTCAGGAAAAACGTGGAATGAAATTTTCACTCCCGATAGTTCTGTCATCGTAGATATAATTTTTCCGGATTCGATTCACGGGTTTGCTGTGGGATTACGAGGTGTTGTATGTAAGTACAACATCATTTCCAATACAATTGGAGAACGAAATTCGGGAAAAGATTTCATGAGTTTTCATTTGCAACAAAATTATCCCAATCCAATGAATTCGACATCAATATTTTCATTTGAGTTATCGATTTCATCGTTTGTTGAATTACACGTTTTCGATCTATCAGGAAGGGTTATCGAAACGATTGTGAACGAATATTTGCTTCCGGGAAGTTATTCGAAAATGTGGCGAACCGAATCGTTAGCGAGTGGAGTGTATTTTTATCGTTTACAAACGGCGAACAGCGATGGCAAAAGGTATTCGGAAACAAAAAAAATGTTGCTTATGAAATAAGTTAACGAATGACAACGAATTTTTTTGTTTGTACAAATGTTTCTGTTGCGAAACGATAAAAATAAATTCCACTAGGAATATTCGCTGCATGAAAACGGAATTCGTGATAGCCGGATTCCAGAATATTCTTTTCAAACAACGTGAGAATATGATTTCCTTGTATATCGAAAATTTTTAGCGATGCGTTATGCTGAACTTGTTGCAATTGCAAACGAATAATTGTTTCCGGGTTAAACGGATTTGGATAATTACTTATGATACATATATTCTTCGTATTCTTGCTCGTATCTTGAACATTCAGTATTGTTACATCAATTCTTGTTGTCCATATTTGATACACACCGCTTGAATTATCCATCCAAAGAGGAAGCAAACAATTATCGGAAGAAGTGAGTGAAATATTATCTCCCTGATATCCTTGTCCTAATCCCCCGATTGGTTCAGGACGAAAATTATGGTCGCTGACGAGATAATCGCTCCATGAGTTACCTCCGTCAAGTGAACGGGAAAGAAAAACATTTGCCGAATCGCTGGACGTAGTTCTATCGTCGTAGTAAATAATATTAACTGCTCCGTAGTCGTCAATATGAATTGCAGGAAAGTATTGAATTTTTCCATTGTTCAACGCATCTTGATTGACACGAATTCCATTACTCCATGTATTTCCATCATCCGTGGAACGATGTAGAATAATATCCGCATCACTTCCAGCAGGGGAAAGATTTTTTTCTGCGGTTACAATATACAACCATCCGTTTCGTTCTCCTCCGCTGTTATCCATTGCGATTCTTGGCAATCCATTCACGCGTATGTTTTGTTTTTCCGGAAGCAGTCCTTGAATGCCTTTCATCGCAAACGCATTTTCTTTTACAAACCACGTTGTTCCTCCGTTTGAAGAGGAAGCAAAACCGGTAAATATTTCGATGATGGGAGATGCAGTAGTAACAACTCCCCAACACACAAAAACGTTTCCGTTGTTTGCAATGACAATATCGCCTCCGCTGCAACGTTGCGAAGGATTATTGATTGCTCTCGGTGAACTCCAATCAACTGCACCGTTTATTGTGTACGAAAATGCAATAGGAAATGGAGGAACAAATTTTGCCCACGCAGAGTACGTTCTTCCATAATAATTACTTGTGGGATTTGCATCGGAAGCAAGCACTGCACGCTCCAAATCATCAGTGGTTATTGATTTTTGTGAAGACCAGTTTTGTCCACTATCAACCGAATAGTGTGAAAATAAACCGTAGAACGGAGCGCGCCCAAGTCGTGTAAGAATGTATTTTCCATCTTTATCTATTGCAATTCCAGGGTCGCCTCCGTGCGAAGGGATATAGTACCCGTTGCATGTATCGTTTCCACTCCAGGAAATTCCTGCATTCGTAGAAACGTAAACTCCTTCACTAATGAATAAATTTGGCTGAAAGCGAATGGTATTTGCCGAGGCAAACACAATATTCTTTTTAAAGGGATGAACGGTAACGAATACTTCCGTTTGTGTCGTGTTACTCGGGTGAATTCTGAAATTTTGAGAGATGCGTATTTCCTGACTAAAAGCGAAAGTTGATAAAACAACGGTGAAATACGAATACCGTTTCAAAAGCATTAAGTTCATTAGCGTAATTTATATTTGAGTAATGTTCTGCAATTTGTTTTTTGCATTTACGGAATGCAAAATATTTTAAAATAAATAACTCAATTTTAATCCCGTATAAAAATTTCTTGGTTCGCCAACTTCAAAAAACCTTTTGTTTGTCGAATTGATATTGATAAATCCGACGTATTTCTTGTTGAAAATATTATTGATGCTTTCCGTCAATAACAACGTAAACTTTGCCATTTGTATTTCAATCCCTGCAGTAGTACTGAAAACATTGTAGGAATTCGTTTCCAATGAATTTGCGTCGTCCATAAACATTGAACTAATGGAAGTATTCTGCGCTTTTACAACGCCTGAAATATTTTCAGAATACTGTTTCTTGTACGAACATTCGATAAACAAATTATGCTTAGGAACACTTGGTACGAAGTTATTCGAATACATTTTTGTAATGATAGTATCATGGATGAAAATATTTGTTGCATACTTCTCATAGTAAAATTTTGAAAATGTGTATGCAAATTTTACGTTGAGATTTTCTATGATGTTCAATTCACTTCCAGTTTCAATGCCAATTCTTTTTGTTTGCGCAGAATTTCTAAAAAACACTTCCGTATTGATTTCGAACGGAACAATTTCATCAGTGATGACAGAATGAAACAACGTGATTTCATATAAAATATTTTTTGCCCAATGCGAATTCACATTCAGAAAACTTCCCTTAATTCCTAATTCGTAGTTCAATGATTTTTGCGGTTTTAAATCGGGATTTAAAAGTGTGCCTCCTTGATTGGAACTTAGAGAATGATTATCCAATTCATTCGATGCGGGAGAATCAAAACTCATTCCATACGATGTATAAAGTGCAACAAATGGAGTTATTTTGAAATTGAGCGCGGCTTTCGGTGTAAATTTTTCAAATCTGCGCGAATCGTTTTGCGATGAAAGCGTTTGATTGTTTGCTTCAAACATTACTTTGTCATAACGTCCTGAAATCATCAAGGAAAGAGAATTTTTGACTACGTCAAACGAATGTTGCACATAGAAACCGCTGTTTGCAATTGTTTCGTTGAAGAGATCTTCGAGAACATCATTCTTTTTACCGCCGATATTTTTGTAAAATTCAATTGGTCCAGTTTGATAGAATACATCTCCACCGATAGAGAATTCATTTTGTCGTTCCCAGAAAATGTTCTTCCTAATGTATCGCGCACTTGCCCCAACACCGTAGCGATTAAAAATTCTATACTTTTTATCTTTTCGCTCGAAATATTTCATTGTGCTGTAACCGGTAATTTCCAGTTCGTCGTTTTTCTCTTTATCCAGAAATTGATTCCAACGAACGCCAATTCTTCCTTTTTTTGATAAACGGAGATAATCGTAATCAACTTCATTTTGTGCGGCTTCCATTGGTGCGTTTTCATATTCTGAAATGTTGAGAGAACCGGGAAGTCGTATTGTTCCGTCAACGTAATACAGAAGCAGTTGAAATTTCGATAACGTATTCGGAGTAATTTCAAACACCGAATTGACGATTTTCCATTTATCATTACTGTGTTTTCGAAATCCACCATATTGGTGATTTGTCAACGAAAAAAGAAAACGAGTTTCATCGGAAACGATGCCGAATTTCAAACCATTTCTCTTCAATGAAAATGAAGCCACTTCGCTGAATATTTCTGCGAATGAATTTTGAAAATACACATCGTTGATGAAGTTAATGACGCCGCCGGGAGCGTTGGTGTACAGTGAAGAAGAATTTCCTTTAACAACTTCAATTCTGCCGATAGAATTAAAATCAATTGCTTCTATGCGCGTTTGCCCATCGGGTTCGCTTTCGGGAATTCCATCAAGTAAAATTCTCACTCCGCGGATTCCTGAATTCGAACGACTTCCAAAACCGCGAATAGAAATTCGCACATCGTGATTTCCGTATCGTGATTGCATAAATACTCCGGGAATATTTGACAACACGTCGCTGATTGCGATTTTCTTGTCAAATTTATATTCATAGTTTTCTATGCGCGTTACGGAATATGGAATGTCAATAATTTTTTTTGAAGTGCGTGTGCCGGTTATTATGACCTCTTCGAATGGGTACGTAATGACGGAGTCCTGCGTCGTTGTGAACGTTGTATTTGTTTGAGAATGAATAGTGGCAAAAGTACAGAGTACGAAAATATGAATCAGTAAGATAAACTTCATAAACTTAAGTAAGTGAATTATATATTTTAAAAAACTATGCTTTGTCACTCCGAATAGCAAATGAATATTATTTTTGCAAATCATATATGCAAGAAAAAACACTTCTGTCATTCGCGATTTGAAATGAATAGCGCGAGAATTATTCAGATGTTTTACTATAAACAATTCTGCATCGCAACAATGCGATTGTTTACAGAGAGGTGAAACTACCCGATTATGTTAATTCACTTCGCGGAGGAGGTAATTCGACAGGATGAAAACGTAAAAGGAGAGACGTTCGATGACCCAGAGATATGTAAGAAAATAATACTATGGGTTCTACAATTTGAAATTCAGTTTTTAGAAATTGAAGAGTGATAATTTTTGCAAGTAAAAATTGTAATTGGTTAGTTTGAGTAGTAGGTTCAAAGTTTTCAAAAAAAGTTTCAAGATGTTCAAAAAGATTGTCTTCAAACTTATCTTGAATACAAGTAAGTGTGATGGAATCAATATCTCTATGCATTGCAACAACATCGTACATTTTTCCCTGATATCTAAATTCGTATTCTCGTGTTTGTAATTTCTTAAAATCAATGAGCGAGAGTTTTATTATACTCGTTTGAGCCGTATTATAATTTGCTGCTGCGTACAATTCCATTTTTTCGAAATATGTATTGAATCGAAGCAATTCAAACATCAGCAAAAATCCTCCAAGTAAAAAAAAACTAAATACGAATATGAATGATGTTGAAAAAAATTTCTTCATAAATAATGTGATACAATATATTGAAAAAAAACAAGTTCAATTTTTCACTTCTGTACATTCCTATTTTTTAGTAACTTCGCCCCGATTTTTTTCTAATTTACTACTATATGACACTTTATCTTCTCTCTCGACTCATACATTTCATCGGCATAGGAATTTTATCAACTTCACTAATCGGTGGATGGATTCTTCATTCAGCGTATTTGCGAGAAAAATCGCTGCAAACACAAGCGCAAATACTTCGTTACTTAAAACCGATTGGTCTTCTTGGTCCCATTTCGTTGGGAGTAATGCTTCTCACAGGTATAACAAATATTATTGGATTAGGATTTTCAGGGATGAGCGAAACCATATCTATGAGATGGCTTGCAGAAAAACTTACATTATTTTTTATTGCGGCAATCAATGGAATTATATTCGGAATTCGTTCTGCAAAACGTGGAAAATTAGTAGCCGCGATGCTTTCTGAAAATTGTCCTCCAGATGCGCAAATGCAAAAAGAAAAATTCGATAGAAGTGCAAAAATATTTTTCTATGTGCAAGCAGTATTATTTGTTGCTATACTACTTCGTTCAATATTAAAATATCAGTAATACGATGAGAGAATATCAACTCTATATCAACGGAGCATTTCAGGAAAGCACATCAAAAGAAACTTTTGATTCGCTCAACCCATTTAATCAAGAAATCGTCGCGCGGGTATCGCGGGCGAATGTTGTAGATACGAAGGAAGCAATTACTGCGGCAAGGAATGCGTTCGATACTTCAGATTGGAAACGTATTTCCGGTAACGAACGAGCGGCAATGTTGAAAGCGGTTGCCGATAAAATTAAAGAAAGAAAAAACGAATTAGAAATACTGGAAATTGAAGACAGCGGTTCAACATTACGCAAAGCGAAAGAAGATATTTTTCTTTCGGGAAAAAATATGAATGTGTTTTCTCAGTATGCAGTAATGGATTTCAACGAATCGCTCGATAGAGTTTCTAAAGCAGGGTTCAGTAAAAATTATTTGTATCGTGAACCCATTGGAGTTGTTGCGGCAATTATTCCATGGAATTTTCCACTGAAGATGGCGATTTGGAAATTAGGTCCAGCACTTGCGGCAGGAAATACTGTTGTGTTGAAGCCAAGCGAAGTTACTCCTTGCACTGCAATGGAACTTGCAAAAATTTTTGACGAAGTCGGTTTTCCGAAAGGTGTTGTCAATATCATTCCAGGATTTGGCGAAGACGTTGGCGAAGAACTTGCAAAAAATCCACTCGTTGATAAAGTTACTTTCACCGGTTCAACTGCAATTGGAAAGCGTGTGATGAGTTTGGCTTCGGTGAATTTAAAAAAGTGTACGCTCGAATGTGGAGGAAAATCCGCAAACATTGTTTTGGATGATGCAGATTTGGAAATGGCAATTGATGGAGCGATGTATGCAATTTTTTATCACCAAGGACAATGCTGTGAAGCAGGTTCACGTTTGTTACTTTCAGAAAAAATTCATGACGAGTTTCTTTCAAAACTAGTCGAGAAAACAAAAAAGTTAAAACTCGGAAATCCAAAAGATAATACAACAGAAATTGGTCCTTTGGTTTCAAAAAAACAACAAGAACGAGTTTTAAGTTATATAGCGCAAGGCAAACAAAGCGGCGCGAAAATTGAAATCGGTGGAAACATTCCATCAAATTCTGAATTGCAACAAGGGTTTTTTGTCGAGCCGACAATTTTTTCAAGCGTAAATAAT
Organism: Ignavibacteria bacterium; assembly: GCA_016873775.1. Taxonomy (NCBI): domain Bacteria; kingdom Pseudomonadati; phylum Ignavibacteriota; class Ignavibacteria; species Ignavibacteria bacterium. Next base: position 15,776 of record VGWC01000011.1, read on the forward strand.
AAATCAACAATCGCACAAGAAGAAATTTTTGGTCCAGTTCTTTCTGTAATAAAATTCAAAACAGAGCAAGAAGCAGTTCAACTTGCGAATGGTTCTATCTATGGGCTTGGCGCAGGAGTTTGGTCGAAAGATGCAGAGAAAGCAATGAGCGTTGCAAAACAACTTCGCGCTGGAACTGTTTGGATAAACGAATGGCATTTGCTTTCCGAACATGCACCGTTTGGCGGATACAAACAGAGCGGAATTGGAAGAGAATTTGGAATGGATGGAATGAAAGAATATTTTGAAACAAAACATTTGCACGTTGACGAAGTTGGCGAGCGTTCAAAAAAGTTTTGGTACGATACCGTTGTACCCAAAAAATAATACGAGAAAATAAATTCAACAATAGAAGATTCCCAATTATGAAATCACTAAATTTATCTGCAACATTATTATTTCTTACTATAATATTACTTTCATGCTCGAAGCCGAAACCTGAAAAGGTAATCGTTAATGAATGGAGCGATTATCACGACCCTGCGTTTGGTTTCAAAGTGCAGTATCCGAAAAATTGGTATTCGATGGGTCAATCGGGCAAAGCGATATTTTATCTTTCCGAGGAAATAGCGAATAATTTTTTAGATCCAGTGAACGGAAAAAGAACGGGTGCAGAAATTTCCGTACGTGCAGAACGTGCAGAAAATGGTATGACAATTGACCAACTATTACTTGATGCAAAAAATGAACTCCAACAATTTGGCAACATTAAAGAAGAAACCAAAATAACGATAGCGGGAAATGAAGGTATAAAAGTAACGTTTGAAACTCCGATAACAACAAAACTTTCTATTTGGGGATATTCTCTTTTTATTTCCGTAGATACGTTATTGTTTGAAATCGGATTTCGCGCTTTCGGAGATTATTATGAAGCGCATAACGATGTGTTTGCTGCTGTTGAAAAATCATTTGTTCCACCAACAATAATTCCGAAGACCGATAGTCGTCCGCGTCCTTCTGAACAATTTGATACGTACGATACGCAGTATTTTACGTTGGAATATCCATCGAATTTCAATTTTACGTCGCCGAGTAAAGGAAGCAATGAGTTTGTTATTGAATTAAAAGGTGAACGATTGGATTGCACGATTCGCTTGGATATTTTTGGCGCCAATAAATGGACAGTCGAAAAAGTATTTGAAGATAATTTGAAGAAGTACAAATCTGTGAAATCGAAAAATGAAACAGTGATCGATGGATTGAGAGCGATGTTTGTCAATTATTCGCCTGCAAATAATATCGAAAGCCGCGCATATTTTCTTGTGAAGAACAACAAAGTGTACCGCATCACACTGAATTGGTTTGCGCCGGAAAAAGAATTGTATATCGGTGCATTTGAGAAAATAATTCAATCGCTGAAAATAAAAGACGTGCAATGATGTTATGTTCAATCGAATGTTTATCACAACAGCATTCACACTCGACGGATATTCGATTACTCGAAACCTCGGTGTTGTGCGCGGAATAACTGTTCGTTCACGCTCACTCATCGGAAATATTGGAGCGGTGTTTCAGATTCTTGTTGGTGGAAAAATTTCATTGTACCAGCAACTCTGTGAAAAAGCGCGTGAAGAGGCGTTTTCGATAATGATTGAACACGCCGAAGAGATCGGCGCAAATGCAATCATCGGTATGCGATATGATGCGAATGAAGTTGCCGGTGGTGTTACCGAAGTGCTTGCGTACGGAACTGCTGTAATTGTGGAAAAATGTAATTGAGTTTTATCAATAATCATAAAAATAATTCTATGCCTCAATTTCTTCCCTTTAAAGGTATTCTGTACAATCCTAAAAAAGTTTCTTTCGATAATGTCGTTTCTCCTCCGTACGACGTAATTGGCAATGAATACCAGCAAGAACTATATGAGCGCGACGCGTACAATTTTGTAAAAATAGATTTTCCGAAAGAAGAGGAGCGTTATGATATTGCATATCAGCGATTGAAGGAATGGGAAAGCAAAAATATTTTTGTACAAGATGCAGAACCTACAATGTATTTGATGGAACAACAGTTTACTGCATTTTCCGGCTCGCATACTCGACGCGGGATAATCGGATTGTGCAAACTCGAAGAACTATCAGAGCATTCTACAATTCGTCGTCACGAAAAAACTTTTCCCAAACCGAAAGAAGACCGATTGCGATTGCTCGAAACAACCTCTACGCATTTAAGTCAAGTGTTTTCATTTTTTTCCGAAACTGAATTTCTCAACGACGAACACTTTGCGTTGCTTTGTCCAAAATCTCCGTTGATAGAATTTGAATTCGAGAATGTTACAACGAAACTCTGGAGAATTACTGATAGTCGATTTCATCAACAGGTGAACGATAAATTTCAATCGCTTACGTTTGTTCTTGCAGATGGTCATCATCGCTACGAAACCGCTTTGGAATATCAACGAATGATGAAGAAAAACAATCCTCATCACAACGGTAACGAAGGATACAATTACGTAATGATGTATGCTACCAATATGGTAAATGAAGGACTAGTTGTTTTACCAACACACCGTATAGTAGAAAAGCAAATTGATATTGATGCGTTTCTTCATCAACTTCACGAAAATTTTATTGTGAAATATTTTTTTTCGCTGCACAAATTGCTTAAAGGAGTTCAACTGCGAAAGTATCTCTCGTTTGGAATAGTTCTGAAAGATTCACCAATCTATTATCTTGTCAATTTTAAGGACGAACGAAAGATTCGAGAGTGGCAAATGAACATCACTCCTGATTTGCAGCGGCTCGATGTTTCGATTGTTCATAATATTTTTCTTGAAAAGTTTCTTACCATTTCGCAAGACGAACAATCATCAGAATCCGGTATAGAGTATGTGCGCAATCCCAGTGATATATCGAAAAAAATAAACAACGATAATGCGCAGATTGCTTTTATTCTAAATCCTCCAAGCATTAACCAGGTGTATAATGTCGCTGTTTGTGGCTCTACAATGCCGCAAAAATCTACATACTTCTTTCCGAAACTTCCTTCGGGAACCGTTTTGTTTGACACGAATAATTTCTGATGTTTAGCGAACGTACGCTTATCGCTGCAGCGTTTATCGTAACGTGTGTTATATGGGGTTCAACGTGGCTTGTCATTCGTATCGGACTTGCAACGATGCCGCCGTTTTTCAGTGCGGGAATTCGTTTTCTCATTGCTCTTCCATTTTTGTACGGTTATATGAAATGGCAAAACGTTCACAATCCATTTCAACTGGAACAACGCTGGCTTATTTTCGTTATGGGAATATTTTCTTTTGGCATTGCTTTCGGGATGGTGTATTGGGGAGAGCAATATGTTCCTTCGGGATTGACTTCAATTTTGTTTGCAATCTATCCTTTTGTCGTCGCAATTTTTCAACATCTTCTGATGAAAAATGCCACACTTACGTTACCGAAAACATTGGGAATCGTTTGTGGCTTTATTGGCATCGTAGTAATTTTCTATGGAGATTTTTCTGTTCGTGATTCGCAGATGATATTGGGAATGATTATGATTTTGCTAAGCGCCGTGATTCAAGGATTTGTTGTCATCCTCATAAAAAAATATGGACACGATGTTCACCCGTTTTCACTCAATTTCGGTGCAATGTCAATTGCTGCGCCATTATTATTGTTGACCAGTTTTATTTTTGAACGAGACGCACATATCGAATTTACAAGCACGGCAATTTTTTCCATACTCTATCTTGCTCTCATCGGTTCGATAATAACGTTTGCCTCATACTATTGGTTGTTAAAAAGAATTGAAGCAGTGTATCTTTCACTCATTGCATTTGTTACACCGATATTAGCAGTATTTCTAGGCGCAATTGTGCTGAATGAAAAACTTGAATTGAAAACTTTTCTTGGAGCAGGAATTGTTCTTTCTGGAATTTTGATTGCGAATAGCGGAGAGTTTTTTAAGCGGATAACAAGGAGCGTAGAGCATAGAGCATAGAGTTGTAATTATTCTAAATCTGTAATATAAAATTGTAATCTGAAAGAATGTTCACTCGATTAAATCACATCGGTATCGCAGTAAAAAATCTTGATGAAGCGTCGAAGAAATTTTCTGTTGTGTTCAACAAAGATTTTTCCCACGCAGAAATTGTTGAAGAACAAAAAGTAAAAGTTTGTTTTGCTGAAACGGGAAATATGCGAGTGGAATTACTTGAACCAATTGCAAACGATTCTCCGATTTCAAAATTTTTAGAAAAGAGGGGAGAAGGGATTCATCATCTTTCTTATGAAGTTGATGATATTGAAAAAGAATTGCAACGTTTGAAAGAAAGCGGAATTCAACTCATAGACGAAAAACCAAAAGTAGGTGCGGAAGGATTTCTCGTTGCATTCCTTCATCCGAATTCTACGAATGGCGTATTGATAGAGATTAGTCAAAAGATGAAAAGTAGTTGAGATTTTGAGAAGTTGATAAAAGTAACTCTTGTTATACGAAAATTTGTAGCAAGAGTTTTTTTATTTTATGCTCGAAATATTCTATGAACGAAGCGCTTAAACTTAAACTCGAAAGCATTCCGACAAATCCCGGCGTGTATCAATACAAAGATGCAGAAGGGAAAGTAATTTATGTTGGCAAAGCCAAGAATTTACGGAATCGTGTGCGTTCGTATTTTCAATCGTCAAAAAATCTCGATGCTAAAACGAAAGTGTTGGTTTCTAAAATTTCTGATGTTGAATTGATTGTTACTGATAACGAAATTGAATCACTTATCCTTGAACAAAACTTAATAAAGAAATTTAAACCGCGTTACAATATAATGTTGAAGGACGATAAAAGTTATCCTTTTATTGTTGTAACGAAAGAACCGTATCCGAGAATCTTTGTAACAAGAAGAATTTTTCGCGACGGTTCAAAATACTTTGGTCCGTACACGGATGTAAAAAATATGCGCGAGTCGTTGAAACTCATTCGGGAAATTTTCAAAGTGCGCAGTTGCAATTATTTTCTCGATGCAGAAGTAGTGCGAAAACGAAAAGTGCGTTTGTGTTTGGATTATCATATAAAAAAATGCGATGGTCCGTGTGAAGAATTGATTTCCGAATTGCAATACAACGCAATGATTGACCAGGCGAAACAAATTCTTAAAGGAAAAAGCGCGTCGCTGATTCAATCGTTGGAAGAGGAAATGCAAAAACTTTCCGACGAAATGCAATATGAAGAAGCGGCGGAAGTGCGGGATAGAATTCGCGGTTTGCGGCAATACGCAGAAAAGCAAAAAGTTGTTGACCATGAATTTACCGATAGAGATGTGTTTGCACTTGCGATTGATGGCGATGATGCGTGTGGAATTGTTTTCAAAATACGGGAGGGAAAAATTTTGGGCAAGCAGCATTTTTATCTTTCCAACGCTGAAGGAAGAAACGAGTCGGAAATGCTCGAGCAAATTCTTCAACATTATTATCTCGAAGCGGATTTTATTCCGAGCGAAATTTTTCTTCCGAAAGAAATCGAGAATGAAGAAACGATTTGCAAATGGTTAAGCGAGTGTAGAGCAGAGAGCAAAGAGCATGGAGTTCGGAACGTGGAGATTGTTGTTCCGAAAATTGGCGATAAAGCGAAGTTAGTTGTGATGTGTGCAACGAATGCGAAATTGTTATTGCAGGATTTGAAATTGCAAAAAGAAAAGCAAAAAAATTTCGTTCCGCATAACGTACGCTCGTTGCATAGAGATTTGCGATTGCCAAAACTTCCGAGAAGAATTGAGTGTTTTGATAATTCCAACATTCAAGGAAGCGACGCGGTTGCATCTATGGTTGTGTTTGTTGATGGAAAGCCGAAGAAAAGTGAATACAGAAAATTCAAAATCAAAACTGTAGTTGGAGCAGATGATTTTGAGAGTATGAAAGAAGTGGTGTTTCGCAGATACAAACGTGTGTTGGAAGAAAATCTTGAAATGCCTGATTTGATTGTGGTTGATGGAGGAAAAGGACAGTTGTCGTCAGCGATTGAAGCTTTGAACGAGTTGAATGTTGCGAGTTACGAGTTTCGAGTTCGTGGGGAGCAGGGGAGTAATGGAGTGATGGAGAAATGGAGAAGCGGAGTAACAGAGAATGAAACACCTTCCACCTTCCACCTAACACCTAAAATTACTGAACACGCAACTCGCAACTCGCAACTCGTAACTATCCCGATTGTCGGTCTTGCAAAACGACTTGAAGAAATTTTTCTTCCGAATGAAAGTGAACCGATTTTGCTTCCGCGTTCTTCTTCGAGTTTGAAATTGTTGCAGCAGATTCGAGATGAAGCGCATCGTTTTGCAATTGCGTTTCATCGTTCATTGCGAACAAAAAGAACATTACAAACGGAACTTGATTTAATTGAAGGTATTGGGAAAAAACGCGCGAAAGAATTGCTCGAAGTTTTTGGCTCGGTACAAGGAGTTAAATTTGCAACGGAAGAACAACTTATTGAAGTAGTTGGAGAAAAAGTTGCAGAGAGTATTAAGGAATATTTTGAAGAAGTTAGTGCAAAGTAAAGTGATAATTTTTTACATAATAATGAATGTAGTTCTGTACCAAAATATTGTAAACAGAACTGGCTTTCATTACTGACAATTTCTTTTTATTGCCCACTGTTTTTCTTGCACAAAAAATAAGAGAGATGTATATTTGCCGCGACTGTTGACAATTTTTTAATGAGGATTTTCTGTATTTCTCTTTGAGTTTTTATAACTTCAGCCATTTTATGATACAATCTCGTGCACTACGAATTCTAAATCGTTTTTTTCTACTCTGTACATTATTTGTTGCTCTCGCATTTTATTCTTATCCCACGTTCGCACAGATAAAGAATGCGATAGATTCTGGCGATTGGAATAACCCTTCAATATGGAGTGGTAATGCAGTTCCTACAATAAATGATACTGTTGTTATCAGTGGTACAGATGAAAGTCCGATTACCGTCAATATTGAACAAACCAATGCATTGTGCGCATCATTATCAATTTTACTGACAGAAGGTTCTTCGCAAAATTCGAGTGTTTTGAAAATTACAACAAACAGAACACTAACAGTATCAGGGAATATTATCGTAGATGGCGAACTTCAATGCACGGGTTCTGAAGTTATCAATATCAGCGGAAATTGGATAATGAGCGGAGATTTTATTCAAGGAAGCAGTACTGTACGTTTTTTTGGCGCACTGAATCAAACAATTGGTGGAGGTCCAACATTTTATAACTTTGTTGTTAATAAAACTGGAGGAATTCTATTGTTATCTGAATTGCATTGTTCAGTGAAAGGCAATTGGATTGATTCTGCAGGAATTGTGGATTTGGGAGAATACTTGATGAGTACGCCAAATGCTGTTGGAAATTTTGTTTTAGCAGGCAATACGAAATTACGTATCGGCGGTTCGAATCCGTTTCCTTCTGGATATGCTAATTATTATTTGTCTTTAACAAGTATTGTAGAATATTACGGAAACGGCGCACAAACAATAAACAACGTTGGATACGGTAATTTACTTTTTTCCGGTGTTGGGAAGAAAAATGGAGAACAATCTTTAACTATCAATAAAGACTTAACCATTAGCGAGGGTGCAACATTTGATGGTAAGTCGCAAAAAACGCATCGTATTGCAGGAAATTGGTTGAACAACGGAACATACCTTACTGCTGCTGGAAATACCGTCGAATTTTTTGGTACTGATACGCAAAGAATTTTTGGTGCTGCGGAAACACAGTTCAGAAATTTACGTATTAGCAAACCAAGTGGTAGCGTACTGAAATTAGATACAAATGTTAAGATTGTCAGTAAACTTCAAGTCTATAGCGGCATTTTAGATTTATTCAATTTCACTGCGAACAGAACTACTGCCGGTATTCCTTTAACCGATTCGTTGACTGTGTTGGGGACTTCGCAATTACTTATAGGAGGTGAAAATAATTTTCCTGTCAATTTTCCTAACGTTTATTTTTCTCCGACTTCTACTTGCAGATATTATGCAAATGGTAATCAATCAATCTCTTCGCAACATTATAATCATCTTGAATTAAGTGGAGGTGGTATTAAGACCGGAAGCGGAAATATTGGTGTTGGAGGAAATTTCACTGTTGATGAAAATATACATTATGCAGATGGTGGTTTTACGGATTCATTGGGTGGAAATGTTTTCGTAGGTGCAAATGGTTCATTTTTAGCGACAGGAATTACAAAATTTAACGGAACAACGATACTCAACGGCAACGGAAATTTTACGTTTTATTCAGTTGAGATTTCTAATTTTATCAACGATAACGGGAAACAGTTTTTTGTAAATGGAAACTGGATAAACACAGGAACATACTCGGCGTTTGGAACTGCGGTATTTAGTGGAACTGGCAATCAAGAAATCAAAAGTAGTAATTTTTATAATATAGAATTCAATAATATTGGAAACAAAGTAATTAACGGCGCACTGCAAATATCAGGAAACTGGATAAATAACGGAGCCACGCTTACGCTTACGAACAATGTAACTTTCAATGGAATCGGAAATCAAAGCCTTACGAGTAGTGGAACAGTGTTGAAATCGTTAACTGTGAATAAAAACAATGGAACGCTTTTTTTAATGGATAATATAATTCTTGATAGCGCTCTTTTCGTTCAAATAGGAATAATGAACGACAACGGCAATCAAATTATAATCAAAGGAAATTTTGCCAATGATGGTACGTTTCAAGGTAATGACGTAATAATTTTTGACGGCAACACAGTTCTTTCCGGGAATGGAAATACAAAATTTACAAACGTAATCATTAGCAATTTACTTACTCATGACGACGTAACATTTTCCGTTTCAGGAAATTGGAATAATGCGGGAGTGTATCTTCCAAGTAGTGGAACAGTTATATTCAACGGAAACGAAGCAGGCGTACAAACAATAAGTGCTTCAATATTCTCCAACATTATTTTTTCAAATTCAACTCCTAAAAATATAACTGGTGAACTTGTCATCAACGGCGATGTATCTTTCAATAATGATGTTACTGTTACATTAGGAAATTTTTCGCATACGGTTAATGGAAATTGGACGACAAGTCCAAACGCAACGTTGAATGCACAAGGTTCGGTACTTCGTTTTAATGGAACAGATAATCAATTTATTAACGGAGGAACATTTGATATCTTGCTTTTCTTAAATAGCGGCGTAAAAACAATTACAGGAAATATTTTCGTAGAAGATAGTATTGCGATTATTGATGGCGCGGAAGTGAACGGCGGAAATGCAATAATAACGATTGCTGGAAATTTTCTAAACAATGGATTTTTTTCTTCTGCTACAAGTACGCTTTCATTCAATAAAAACGGAACATCGTATCTTTTAGGCGACACGAATACTTATGCGTACAATATCTTCGTTGCAAACGGAACGACAGTTGAAGTAAAGAGTGGAAATATTTTGTTTCTTGAAGGAACGCTCACAGAGAACGGTTATATATTAGGAACGCTTGAAACCGAACAAAATCTCAGTTCAGCAAACACGTTGTATTCGTTTGGTGGAATTGGCGCCAAAATTTTATTCAATGGAAATACATTGGGATTAACAACGGTTCAAAGAATCAGCGGAATTATTCCTGATGGTTTTGATGGACAAGTTGTAAAAAGAAAATTTATTGTTGCTCCAACAAATGTTGGTCCGTTTGATGCACAACTTACATTACAATATCATCAGTCGGAAATCAACGAACAAACGGAGGAAAAAATTAAATTATGGCGCGCAGAATTAAATAGTTCTGTTTGGGAATTAAAAGGTTCAAGTTTTAAAATTACTGGTGAGCGTTCTGTTACCGATACCAACGTAACTCAATTTTCGCAGTGGGCATTTTCTTCCAATCTTATTCGAAGATTTGTAGTTAATAATAGTTCGTGGCACATTGATACTAACTGGAGACCCGTTGGAATTCCTACAAGTTCAGATAGCGTGCTTATTCCTCTCGATGCACTTTGTACCATCGAAGAAGATTCAGTAGCGAACGCAGGAATTGTCAATGTACAAGGCACATTGACGATGACAAATGTGTGTACGCTTAATGTTGCTGGTAATTTTCGATTAGGTGCTAATGCTTCGTTCAATGTTGGAAATGGTGTAATCAATTTTAACGGAACAGAAACACAAGAGATCGATGCATTGAATTTTTACAATCTTTCTTTTGCAAATAGCGGAGAAAAAAAATTTAGCGACGATTTTTCTGTTGCAAAAAATGTAGTGATAGGCAATGGAGCCGTTATTAATATCGGCGAAAATAATGTTACTGTCGCAGGCGATTGGAAAAATAATAACGGAACATTGTTTGCAACCGGAAATTCTACCGTTACGTTGAACAATAATACGAATGGAAATCAAACAATTGACGGTGGACAATTCAGAAATCTCGTTTTGGGCGGAAATGGAAACAAAACCGCAATTGGTGAAATTACAGTTTTCAGAAATTTTCAAATTGATGCAAATGTAACATTCATCGGTGGGAATAATACTCATCGTATTGGCGGAAATTTTTTGCAGAACGGAAATTTTGTTTCCGCTAATTCTTCAATATACTTCAACGGTAACACGCTTCAACAAATCACCGCTACGAATTTTCACAATATTCGTTTCGGCGGCGGAGATACGAAAACTATTTCCAATGCTTTGACCGTTACGGGTAATGTCGAAATAGATTCAGCGACCATGTTTGATGTCGCAAATTTTTCGCTGATTGTTGGTGGAAATTGGATAACAAACGGAATTGTTCAGAACGCCAATTCGCTTACAATGATTGGCGACGGAACTTCTTTTTCCGGCGCAACTTCCCCTACCATAAAAAATTTAGAAATTCAGGAAAACGTAACTGCTACGAGTGGAATAACTGTTACTAATTCACTGATTGTTGCAAACCAAAAAAGTTTTACACAAACTTATGGAACAACGCAATTCTCCGGTTTTATTTCACTTACGGGAAATGCAAATTTGTATTCAGCGAAAATAGTCGGTGGAAGTTCGCTAACACTTCAAACCAATTCGCTGCTCGGTATTGCAGATTCGTTTATCATACTTGGAAATTTTGATGCAACAACAAATTCGCCAACGTATGTGGAGTTCAATAAAGAAACTGACCAAACGATCCCCGCTGGAAGTTACGATAACATTTCATTTCTTAATGGAGGAACGAAAACAGTAAATGGAAACATATCTGTGATGTCTGATTTTTTTATTGACGGACAAACAACGTTCACTGACGGCGGAAAAACAATTACCGTGAAGAAGAATATTGATAACAATTATGCGTATGTTGGAAATGGCACGATTCACTTTACTGATAATTCTTTGTTTTTGGGAAATGGAACATTTACTTTCACTGACGTTGTTGTAAATGCAAATAAAACGCTCAACGTTGGCGCAAGAGAAATTATCGTATTAGGAAATTATTCGAATGTTGGCGCGCTTATTTCAGATAGCACCGTAATTTTCAGCGGAAATACTCAGCAAACAATTTTTGCTTCTTCATTTAAGAATGTACTCTTTGGAGGGAACGGAAAAAAAATTTTACAACGTTCGCTTTCTGTAAAGGGAAATCTTGTTATTGAAGATACACTTGACGCGGCAGATTTTACTGTATCAATTGCAGGAAATTGGATGAACAGCGGAACGTTCCTCAGCGGAGATAATTCTGCTGTTGTATTTAACGGTGCGGCGCAAACAATTTCTTCGAGCGATTTTCGGAATCTTACGCTTTCCGGAAATGGAAAGAAAACGTTAAACGGAAATCTGAATATTGACGGAGAATTTTCATTGAATGGTGTTGAATTTGATGCCAATGGCAATACGATTTCTGTTGCCGGAAAATGGACGAACAACGGCACATTCGTTGCTACAAATTCAACAGTGATATTTGATGGAAATGGAAATCAATCCATTGAAGCAAGTAATTTTGCGCACGTTATTTTTGGCGGTGGTGGTGTTAAAACTTCAAACGGTGTGCTCGCTATTATAGGCGACGTACTTATTAGTTCTACTTTTTCAGCGGGAAATTTTCTACATACTATAGGCGGAAACTGGACTAACAGCGGTACATTCCATCCAAACATAAGTTCGTTTATCTTTACAAAAAACGGAACCGTAGAGTTTTCTGGAAATACGGCGTTCAATAATCTTACCGTAAATGCTGGCACAGTAATACATATTGCAGACGAAGATACTATTGAATTGCGAGGAAATATTTCGGAAAACGGATATGTTCGAGGAATAATTTTAAAACAAGAAAACCTCAATGCAGAAGGTTCATACGTGTTTGGAAATATCGGCGCAACTATTTCATTTACCGGAAATCTTCCGGGAATAACAACGATTACTCGTATCACAGGAAAATTTCCTCCAGGATTTGATTCTACGGAAGCGTTAAATCGTTATTATTCGATCCAATCAGCATTTGCACCAACAGTTGCTTCAATAACATTAAAATATAATGAAGCCAATGAGTTTAATGTTGCATATCAAAAAGAAAGTCAGTTAACGTTATGGAAAGGAAATGCAAACGGAACATCGTGGTTCAATCAAACGCAAAGTATTGTAACAACGGTGAATAATTCCGTTCAGTTGAATAATGTTACGGAATTTTCTTTGTGGGCGATTTCATCAACGCGATTGAAGAGATTTGTTGCAACGAATGATACGTGGAATAATCCTGCAAACTGGTCGCCGCGCTCACTTCCAACGTCTATTGACAGTGTATTTATTCCGTTAGGAACGAAAGCGACAATTGATGAAAACGCAGTTGCAATTGCCAAAGGAATGTATATTCAGGGAACGCTTTCGGGAAATATGAGTTCTTCATTAGAAATTTTCGGTGAATGGCAAAAGAGCGGAACATTTACAGCAAACGGAACAACAGTAGAATTTCTTGGCGGCAATCAACGTATTTCTGCTTCCAATTTTGGTAATGTGGAATTTTCGGGAAATGGGATAAAAGTGTTTGCCGCATCCGTTTCCGTTGAAGGAAATATATTGATTGATACGAACGTTACACTTTCTGCTGGAACGTTTTCGCATACGGTCGGTGGAAATTGGAACGACAATGGAATGTTGGATGCAGGAACATCAAAATTTGTTTTTACAAAAAACGGGAACGGAATAATTTCCGGAAAAACATATTTCTTCGACGTAGATATTTCAAATCAAAGTACAATGACCGTAAGTGCAGGAGATACCATTACAATCAGAGGTTTGTTGAATGAAATCGGGAGTGGCTATCTTCTTGGTAATGTACGTTCGATAAAAAAATTGAATGACCCGTTGACCTTTTACAATTTCAGTAATCTTGGCGCTACGATTAATTTCACTGGTCCAATTTCTCCGGAAACTACAATTGTAACACGAACAACGGGAACTGTTCCAACCGGATTTGCAGTGAATCAGGCGATTACAAGATATTTCCATATTACGTCGCAATTTGCGCCTGTTTCGGCATCACTATCGTTTAAGTATAACGTTGTGCGCGATTTGCAAGGATTAGAAGAATCGCGATTAAAATTGTGGAAGAGCACTAATGACGGAAATGAATGGTTTATTGAACAAAGTTCAGTAGATACGCAAGCGCATACTGTCGAAATTCTTGTTGCCGGAAGTTTTTCTTCGTGGGCAATTTCACCATCACAAGTACGTGTTGCAGGAAATGCTCAAACACAATGGGATAATTCTGTAGATTGGTTGCCAACCGGAATTCCCAATGTTTCTGACAGTGTTTTCATACCGACAAATTATGAAGTTACCATTCCGCAAACATATACTGCGCAATGCAGAAGCATTTATATTGCCGGAATGCTTACAATGTCGGATGGAGCGTTGTCAATTTCAAGAAATTGGAAAAAAGAAACAACAGCAATATTTAATGCTGGAAACGGAACAGTTCTTTTTATCCGTAATGATGGCGGAGTTCAAAATATCAGCGCAAGTAATTTTGCCAACGTTGCTTTTAAAAATAACGGAACAAAAAATATCCAAGGCAATATTGTTACAAGCGGCAGTATTTCCATTGACGAGAACGTTTTTGTTGACGCTTTTGATTATTCTGCAACCGTTGGAAAACATTGGCTCAATAATAACGGAGTTTTTTCTTCAACTGGAAACGTGTATTTCAACAGCGCAGATTCGCAAGCGATACGGTACGGAACATTTCGTGATGTGTACTTTATGGGAAACGGAATAAAAAAGTTGTTTAGCACCAATATATTTCGGAACGTAGAAATTGATACAAATGTAACAGTAGACGGAGGAACTTCGACCGATTCTGTAAAAGGCAATTGGGTAAATAACGGAACGTTTATTTCCAAAGGTTCTGTTGTTTTTGTTAGCAGCGAAGAACAACATCTTTCACAAAGTAATTTCAATAATATTATTTTTGTTGGGACGGGGAAAAAAATAGCCAACGGAGTTTTAACAATATCCGGGAACGTAACGTTCATTCAAGGTTCAACGTTTGCCGCAGGAAATTATACTCACACGGTGAGTGGAAGTTGGTTTAAGTTGGGCAATGCTGAATTTCAATCTGATGAGTCAACAATTGAATTTAATGCGGCAAGCGGAACGTCGCAACTTATCAGTAAAGGCAATTTCTATAATCTTCGCTTCTCGAATGAAGGTGGAAAAACTGCGCAAGACGATTTATTCATTGAAGGTAACGTTGAAATTCTTTCCAATTTTAACGGAGGAAATTTTACACATACCATTGGTGGCAACTGGACTGATAATGGCTCATTCACTACAAATAATGGAAAAATAATTTTTACCAATTCAGACACGGCGTATTTCAAGGGCAATACAGTTATCAATGCATTGCGAATTGAAGCGAATACGACGCTGAAAATAGATAGCGGAAGTTACATAACAATACTCGATACGCTCATTGAAAATGGATATGTGTTCGGAGAGTTACGTACGACGCAGCGTGTACATTCGTCATCGGATACGTATGTATTTAACGGCATTGGAACAACAATTACCATCCCTACGAATGATGATTCATTAGGAAATGTTATTGTAAAAAGAATGAGCGGTAAAATTCCGACGAACTTTAAGGATTCGACTGCAATTCTGCGAACGTACGAAATTCAAACAAGCCGAAGTACTTTTTCTGCAAACATTGAAATGACATTCAATCGTGAAATAGAATTGAATTACCAGAAGAACGCTCACTTAAAAATTTGGTCAAGCAGTGATAATGGAGAAATATGGAAACGCCTTCCCGAAAGCACGTTTGATAGTGTAACGAATATATTTTCCCTCAACAATTTTGATTCCGATTCTCTCATTACATTTGCGTTTTCTTCGTTGATAGGAAGGAGTCCTGTTGTCCTGAACGGTTTGTGGGATAATCCCGATGTTTGGAAGCCGGGAGGAGTTCCTACATCAGCAGATTCGATTTATATTCCTTCGGCAACGACGCTCATAATTCCGAATGGATATTCTGCTTCCGTTGGAACAATGAATATTGCTGGTACACTTACACACAATGGAGGCGACAGTGCAATTCACGTTTTTGGTAACTGGAGGAATTCTGGAATTTTTAATTCGGGAACAGGAATAGTGGTGTTTGAAGGTGCGAATCAACAAATTGGAAAATCGGAGTTTTACAACGTGAAGCTGAAAGGAAGCGGAGTGAAATCAGCAGTAGATTCACTGACGTTTGAGAATCTATCAATAAACGGCGTAACGTTTAACGATAATGGAAATCAAATACGTATCAACGGCAATATTGATATTGCTTCGGATTTCACTGCATCGGGAACGACGATTTTTGACGGAACAACAGTACTATCCGGGTCCGGCGATTACAATTTCAACAATGTTATCATTAATGGCTCATTAGATGATGGTGGAATCGGATTGAATGTTGCTGGAAATTGGAGAAACAACGGAACGTTTATTTCGAGCGGCAACGCTGTTTTAAAAGGAGCAACGAATCAACAAATCTCATCTGGAAATTTTTATAATCTGGAAATAGATAAACCGAGTGGAACTGTTCTGCAAAACGGAAATATTTTCATAGAGAATGATTTTGTGTTGTACAGCGGGAAATTTACAACACAAGGGAACAATCTGAATATTGGCGGTTCGTTTACGTTGCATGATGATTCGCTGTTTGCAAATAACAGCACCATTAGAGTTGGTGGCGATTGGAATCGTAGCGGCGCATTTATTCAAGGAACTTCAACAATTGCGTTTAACGGAACACAAACGCAAAACATTCTTGATTCGACTATGTTCCATCATCTTGTTGTCAATGGAACAAACAATAACATTCTTGCAAAAGAAAACATCACGGTTGACGGTAATTTTACTGTTGCTTCCGGCAATTTTAACGATGATGGCAACATCGTTTCGTTGAAAGGTAATTTGCATGTGGATTCTAAATATTTTGGTTTTGGAACAATTCAATTTTTGGATTCGACATTTCTTTCCGGCAACGGACTAATTATTTTCAATAATGTAGAAATAGTAAATTATTTCAACGATGGCGGATTAACCTTTTCCGTGAAAGAACATTGGAATAAACATTCGTTTGCACAATTTGTTGCAACTGGAACTGTTTCGTTTAACGGAAGTAATTCTCAACAAATTTCTACTTCCCCTTTTCATCATATCGAATTTGCAAACAACGGTGTGAAAACAATTTCCGGTCAACTGAATGTATCTGGTAATATAGATTTTGTTGATTCCTCGTTGGTGAAATTGAATACGGTGCTGTATGTTGCTGGAAATTGGACGATAGATTCAACAGCATCATTTACTGCGATGCGTTCGACGGTAATTTTTAATGGAACAGATACGCAGCACATTAGCGAAAGTAATTTTTACAACGTACAGTTTGAGAACAGTGGAACAAAAATTGCTAATGGCAATTTCTTGATTGAAGGAAATTTCAAGAATCAAAATCCGGCACCGTTTGTTGCAGGAAATTATACTCATACGCTTGATAGTAATTTTATCAACACTGGTACATTTATACCGGGTACCAGCACAATTATTTTCAACAACGACGGCGATGCGTGGGTGCAAGGAATTTCTTCGCCGTTTTACAACATTGTCATCAATGAACAAACAACATTGCGCACGTCGAATAGTTTGAAAATCATTTTGTTACATTCACTCACGGAAAACATAGCGACGACGGGAGGCAATTTGTTTGGAAGAATTGAAAAAACGGAATCTGTTACGTTACCGGAATCAACATATTCCTTTGGTAACATCGGAGCAGAAATGAAATACAGTGGAAATTCTCCGGGAGTAACGACCATAGAACGTATTTCTGGAGAATATGTTCGCGGGTTCGATAGCAATGCGGTTATTAATAGAGCGTACTTTCTTTCTGCCGAAGATTCTTCGATAAATGGTTCGTTAAAATTGTTCTACAATGTTCGTGAAGTCAACGGACAAGACGAAAATACGTTGTATTTGTGGAAATCGTTGGACAGTGGAAAACAATGGATAAAAATTGATTCGAGTAAAAAAACATATTTGGAACAATCTGTTACAACGATGGGAGTAGATACATTTCAATACCTAACGTTTTCACCGTTTGTTAGTCGTATTGCAAGTGGATCGGGAGAGCTGTTTTGGAACAATCCGAAGAACTGGAGACCTGAAGGAATTCCAACCAAGAGCGATAGTGTGTTTATTCCTTTGGGAAAAGTAGTTACTATCGATTCTAATTCATCCAAAGCAGAATGCGGAAATATTACGATTGATGGGCAAATCGGTTTTAACGGAAATTATTCATTGAACGTTTGGGGGAATTGGAAAAAGAACAATACTTTTTCTTTTCCTAATGGAACAATAGTGTTTGCAGGAAAAAATCAATTTTTGAACGCAACGCAATTTAATAATGTTGTATTCGGTGGAAGTGGAATAAAAACTGCAAGAGGAGAAATAACAGTAACAAAGATTTTAGAAATTAAAAACGGCGTTTCATTTGTTGATAGCGGATATCAAGTAACTGTATCGAATAATGTCCATGTTGATGGTGAATATCTTGGAAGCGGAATCTTATCGCTTGAAGGTAATACGACGTTGCTTGGCAATGGAACGTTTCGTTTTGGTACAGTAAAAATAAATTCAAGCGCAGTGTTAAATGATAACTGGAAAACTATTTTTGTATCAAAAAATTGGGAAAAAAATAACGGAGGAATATTTAATTCGAACGGTATTGTAACGTTTACAGGAATTGATACACAAACTATTTCTGCAAGTAATTTCTACACTATTCATTTTAGCGGAATTGGTCGCTGTGGTTTGAGTGGAAATATTTTTGTCAATGGAAATGTGGCCATCGGAAACGGAGCGCAAATTTTTCCTCAATCGTTTGGAGTTCGCGTGATGGGAACGTGGGAAAATAACGGTGATTACAATAGATTTGCAGCAGGTTCGGATACTTTAAATGGAAACATTTCGGGAAATTCTGAAACAAAATTTAATAATCTCATCATAACCGACACTGTTTTTACTGCGTCAAGTTTTCAAATACAAAAACGACTTGAAATAGAAAACAATGGAATGATTCAGCAAACCAATGGCGTGGTAACGTTCATTGGTTCCGATACATATATTCGAGGGAAAATGCAATTAAACAATATTATCATTCCTCAACAGCATTCATTGAAAATTGAACCTGCTTCATATCTTCGCATATCGGGAAGTATTAATGGGAACGATTTGAACAACGTTATTATTACAGCAGATACCTCATCAGTAATCGAATTTAATGGTTCTGGGGCGCAAACAATTCCTGCAATTGTTTATGGTGAACTTCGTTTGTCCAATACGGGAAATAAAACTGCTTATGGTCCCGATAGAACACTCAAAATTTTGCGAGAACTCCATATTGATACACTTACAACGTTTAAGGATAACCGCGATTTAATCGTGCTTGAGGGTTCCATTATTAATAAAGGAAATTACGTTGCCTCCGGTACGTTAAGAGTAGATAACAATCAAAGTATATCAACGCTGTTTGGAACAGGTTCGTATCAGTTTAATCATATCATTATTCTTGACGACAATACACTATCTACTGAAAGTTTATATGTTGCAGTAAAAGGTAATTTACAAAACACCGGAATACTGAAAACATTCGGCACATTTGATTTTAACGGTGTTGATGTTTCGCAAGAAATTGAATCAAGCAATTTCTATAGCGTTCTAATCAGTGGTTCCGGTGTGAAAACAATTACAGGAAAACTTACCATTGAAAAAGATTTAGTGATTACAACAAATGCGGAACTGGAACTGGGTTCTTCACGCCATACATTAAAAGGAAATCTCATCGTGAATGGAACGCTCAACCCGCAAACGAGTAAAATATTATTTCAGGGAGATTCATTGCAGACGATTACCGGTTCAACAACAGTGCCATTTCATAAACTTCAATTGTTTAACGAAAATAACGTATCGTTGCATGCGCATATTATAGTAAAGGATTCATTAAGAATTGCCATGGGAAAACTTATCACCAATGCGTATTCTGTTTTGCTAGATACTTCAGCGAAATTGTATGAAATTTCCGGAAACGAAATTTTTGGAAAAGTTATTGCAGACAGAACATTACGATTGAATGAAAATAATACATTCAATGATATAGGATTGGAAATTACTTCTTTTGCTCAGAATTCCATACGAACGAAAGTAGAACGAATAACCGGAACACAATTAAACGGTGTTGGAGATTCAACGTTTGAAAACCATCATTCTATCGCGCGTTATTTTGACGTAGCATTTCAAACATCTACGAATTTTCGGGGAAATATTTTACTTCATTATAATCATGCAAATGATACTATTGGACAAGAAGAAAATTCATTTCGGCTATGGACTTCTACTAACAACGGAGATTCTTGGTTCGGTTATACGAAAGAAAGCAGAACAAATCCGGTTTTTGGCGATAGTGTTATTGCCGACAGTGTAAATGTTATCGTTCCTTCTATGCGGTTTACTCTTGCTGATACGAATAATGCATTGCAAGGAAATAAAGTGCAGATTGTTTCTTATCGAGTAACTGATACGAATTTCGTGAATATGCTCAATCCGAATTTACAAAATTGGACATTTGAAATTCGTAAAGGAACAATCGGAGGGGAGTTGATAGGAGAAGTTCTGGCAAACGATTCGCTCACGATAAACAATATCAAAGATGGAAGATACTATGTTATTCAAAAAGATAGCATTCATTGGAAACACGTTGGTTATCGAGTGAGCGGCTATCAAATTGATGATACGATAGATAGCAGATTGAATAATATTTCGTTTGAAATTTATGGCGGAACTACATCAGAGATTTCGATATATAATTTTCACAAAAATATACTTACCGTTCGAACATTTCTTGACGAAGATAAATTGCTTTCAACGACTAATGACCAGCTTCCAATCGCGTGGAGATATATTCTTTATAAAGATGATATACGCCACAGTGATACGATTGCGGGCGTTTGGAATCTTGATAGATTAGTTGACGGAACGTACACAATAGAGAATCACGATAGCACTGGATGGACACCGCTTGGATTCGCCTTGAATGGCATCATTAGCGTGGATACTTCAAGAAAAGTTACATTAAACATCAACAGCGGAACCATAGATACGATAGATTTTATCAATTTTCCAACGCAAGAACGCTATATATCGTTTACACAGGAAAAATGGAAAATTATTCCTAAGAAACTTGCACGACAATCCAATATTCCTGTTGCTATGCAACAAAAACCAACAATAGGAAACATTGCCGATAGCGCATACGCAAAAGTGTATGCAAAACAAAAAGACGGATTGCTGCTTGGAATTTCATTATCCAAAAACAGATTGAAAGAAGATACGCTTGCGTTCATCCAAATCGTTAACAAGGCGGAATATGTGCGTTCGTTCATTGGTCATACGGGAACATCAAGAGGATATGAAAAGATGCAAGGTGTATATCGCAATCCCAAACGTATTTCGCTCTATAATAATAAACTTGCCGGAGAACTGTTAACACTGAAAATGAACATTGCAATGAGTGATGCTCGCATTGCATACCCGCACCTTGGAGAAATATATTATTATCCAACAGATACAACGAGTATTTTATACAAAAAAACGTTAAGACAACTTGCGCGTACTGTTGACACTATGTTGACGTTCTGGAAATTCCATTCCGTCGGAAATAGTTCTGACATTACGTTTTATTCAGCATTATGTTCTTCGCTCGTTGAAATTAATCATGCATTTGATGTACCTGAATCTCAAGTTGAATTTGATACGGCAAACGGTGTATATTCACCCTTAAAAATAACGTCGAAAGGAAAACTGTTATATCGGGTTCCATTTCTGCGTCAAGATGTTACAAAAACAGATACCGTTGCAGAATCAACGTATGCAAATCCTACGACGTATAGATTATTGCAAAATTATCCGAATCCATTTAATGTTACGACAACAATTCAATACGAACTTCCGTATGAAGCGCGCGTATCAATAAGTGTTTATAACATTCTCGGACAACGAGTAGCAACACTATTTCAAGATGAATTGAGGTCTGCAGGTCCAGATGAAGTAATCTTCGATGCGTCGCATTTTTCCAGTGGGGTATATTTTTATCGAATGTCAGCAAAAGCAACGGAAAATTATACAGGAGAATTTATTGAAGTGAAGCGTTTCGTATTGCTTAAATAATAAAAGTGTTTTACCTTTATGTTCAATGAAGGTGACTCAATAATAAATAACAAATAAAAATCATCATAAATCAAATAAGGATATCTTTATGGCAGAACCAACCCCGAGTACCGGGAAATTAACTATTCAAGCAGAGATTGAAAAACTTGCAAAATCCTGCGCCTCACTCAAAGACACAACAAACAAAGTCCGTGATAAACTCACTCCCGTGTTGCGTCGCGAACAAGCAGGAAAAGGTCCCGCTGGTATTTCTACTGAGTTAGCAGCGCAACTTCGTGAAGCAAAACAATCATCACCAATGTTGGAATCACTTCTTCTTCAAGATGAAAAAATCTCCGAAGTGCAGAATACATTGAGCGATGTTTTATCTGCTCTCGATTTCTAAACACTTGGCGAATTTCTGAAAAGAAATTCTCTTTCCATCTCTTGCAAGAGAAGTACTCTGGTACGAAAAGGCGATTCTTCCCGAATCGCCTTTTTTTTAACTATTCGAATGTTTCATTGCTTCGGAAACGATTTCTGCAACATCCCTCACATTCGTACGTTCACTTGCTTCCTTCGCTTTTACACCATCTGTCATCATCGTCATACAAAAAGGGCACGCCGTAGCAATTGTTGAAGGATTAAGCGAAAGCGCTTCTTCTGTGCGTTCAATGTTCACTCGTTTTCCAATAGTTTCTTCTAAAAACATTCTTCCTCCTCCTGCTCCGCAGCAAAATCCTTTGTCTTTTGAACGCGGCATTTCAAGTAATTGTAATCCACGAATGGATTGCAATGTTTTTCGTGGCGAGTTATAGTTATTATTGTATCTTCCGATGTAACACGAATCGTGATAGGTGATTGCTTCTCTGATTTCGTTTGATAACGTTATTCTTCCTTCTGCAATCAGTTGCGAGATAAATTCTGTGTGATGCAAAACATCATAATTTCCTCCGAATTGTGGATACTCATTCTTAAAAATATTAAAGCAATGCGGACAAGATGTAACAATGATTTTGAAATTGTATTTCTTCATTGTTTCAATATTTTCTCGCATTGAGAGTTGCGCAAGGTATTCATTTCCGAGTCGTCGTGCAACATCACCGTTACATTTTTCTTCCAAACCAAGTATTGCAAAATCAATGTTCGCTTGTTGCATTATTTTCACGAACGCTTGCGTTACTTTGATATATCGGGCATCGTACGAACCCGCGCAACCTACCCAAAACAAAATTTCTGCATGTTGCTTTTCTGCAAAAGTAGGAACAGTGAGACCTTGTGCCCACGCAGTGCGTTCCGAGTGACTAAAATTCCAAGGAGTAAAATTTCGTTCAAGATTTGAAAAAGTAGTTTGCGCTTCTTTCGGAATGCGCGATTCATTTAATACTAAATACCGCCGCATATCAACGATAGAATCTATATGTTCGATTTGAACGGGACATTCTTGAACACATGCCATACACGTTGTACACGCCCACAATTCTTCTTCAGTAATGTATCCGTCAAGTAGCGGTTTGCTTAAATTTACTTGTTCGCTCTTGATGGAACTGTACAACAATGATGCTTTTTCCATAGTGCGTTTTCTGATGTCTTCAATAATTTTTTTCGGAGAAAGCGGTTTTCCCGTGATGTTCGCAGGACATGAATCCGTGCAACGACCGCATTCTGTACACGTATATCCATCAAGCAGTTGTTTCCACGATAAATCGTCCACATCATTTGCACCGAACTTTGTTGCATTTTCATCTTCAAGGAAGAGTGGTTTGAGTGTACCTCGTGATGAGAATTTTGCAAAGTACACATTGAAGAATGAAGTTATTATGTGGAGGTGTTTTGAATACGGAAGAAAGTTGAGAAATCCGAAAACAAAAACTATATGCATCCACCAATAAAATGCAAACCAAAAATGTGCATCGTGAAAAACAAGAGGAGCAAACAGTGACGAAAAAACACGCATCGAATCCGAAGACGTTGGATGCACAAACATTCTTGCGGAGTTTTGTCCGAACATTGAAAACATAATGCAGAATATGACAATGAGCACAAAGGCGGCTTCTATTTTTTCTCTTTTCGTGCCTCGTAAACGTTTCGGAACAAAAACAAATCTTCGAACTAATGATAAAAACACTGCAACAACTACGAGAAAAGCAAGTACCTCTTCTAAAAAAATTAATGGGGCATACAATCCGCCAAGAAATGAAAATGAGAATCCAGCAAATAATCCTTCTCCGATTGATTCCAAAACTGCAAGAAGTAAAATATTAAATCCCCAAAAAATGCAAACATGTAAAATCCCAGCATACGGTTCGCGAAGCAACTTGGTTTGTCCCAAAGCGACAGCAATAACATTGTCCATGCGTTTTTCATAATTATTGAATCGTGATTCATCAGGCTTGCCGATGCGAAGGTACAATATTAATCGGCGTACGTTGTAAGCGAAGAATGAAAGGGAGGTAATAAGAAATACAAAAAAAAGTATTGGTGTGTTCATAACTGTTTATGTTGTAGGAGAATACAAATTGAGTGCGGTTAAAACTTTTTTGTTTTTAATAAAGAAAAGAAAATTATCCTTTAAGTAAAACGAATCGTGCAGTACCATTATTGCGTTTTGCGCAATGAGATCGCTAAATACTTTTTTGAACGATTTTTGTTTATTGAAAATATGCAGTTGCTGATTCAGTTTCGGTGTCAATAGTGATTCGCTTATATTTTCGTAGTAAGAAATAATTGCAAAAGTATCGTTCTCAAAAAATTCGATTTCATCTATTATGCGATGAGAAAGAAAATATTTTTTCAACCCATGCAATCGCTCTTGTGATACTATACTATTCAACGAAAAAACTGTTGGTAATTGCAAATAGTGATATGTTTGCTCGCGTTCCGCATCCTGCGTAATGATATCAAGTTGTTGATTCTCATTTTCAAATTCACGAATGATAGTTCCCGAATGAATATCGAGTACGACCAATGTTCGTGAAGCAAAGGTATCTTTGGTAGCATAAACGCAATTATGCAGAGCGCAAAGAAACCGCAGTTCTTCATTTTTCCACAAGAGTTTTCCGTTTCGTGCATCAACTGCGTAAATTTTTCTTTTTTCTGGAAGTGAAGGTGATTTGAATTCGTGAAAGAAAATCGTATTTGCAACGACACAATCTACACTAATCCAAAACGATTCCTCGAATGCGAGTTTGCTCCAGAGAACGGTACCGCGTTTTTCTTCGATACAAAAAAAAGAAACAGTTTTTTTTTCCGTATCACGGTCTTCGCCAATTATCAACCCATTGTCACTTACCTTCATACGCCAAAGAATTCCATCGCAATGAAATTGCCAGGCGGGAACGATTTTTTGTTTTCGAAAAAAAGAAGGAACGCGAATGCTCATAAAAATGACAAGTAAAATTATGAAAAATTCGTTGAGTGTATAACGTTATCTCAAGTATTGAATTTCTTGTAAGTCTCTTTATTTCTTCTTGAAATATTACTAAATTTTCTCACAAAATTTTAAAAGAACTTATGCATTCAACTACTCGAAGAAATTTTCTTAAACAAACATCATTCCTTGCGGCAACGTCGCTTCTCCCTTCATTTTCAGTCACAGAAAATTCCGAAGAAAAAAAATTACATACACGTAAACCAATTGTCATTTCCAGTTCAAACGGAATTCCTGCGATTACCAAAGCAATGGAAATTATTCAGCAAGGAGGCGACGCACTTGGCGCAGTTATCGCGGGTGTAAATATTGTAGAAGATGACCCGAATGATACAAGCGTTGGTTTAGGAGGATTGCCTAATGAAAACGGCATTGTAGAACTTGATGCAGCCGTGATGCACGGACCTTCGCATCGAGCAGGCGCAGTTGCATCGCTTCGCAATATTAAAAACCCATCAAAAGTTGCGAGGCTTGTTCTTGAACGAACTGACCATATTCTCCTTGTTGGAGAAGGAGCATTAAATTTTGCAAAGGCGCATGGTTTTCAGGAAGAAAATTTGCTTACAGAACGAGCAAGACAAGAATGGTTACAATGGAAAGAAAATATGAGTACAAATGATGATTGGCTTCCGCAACATTCAATTGAAGAAAAAAATATTGGTGGGAATTTTGCTCCATACTACCGGAACTATGGAACAATTCATTGCAGCGCGTTGGATTCATTTGGGAATCTTTCGTGCGTAACGACGACGAGCGGACTTGCATACAAAATTTCCGGAAGAGTTGGAGATTCACCAATTATCGGTGCGGGGTTGTATCTTGATAACGAAGTAGGTTCTGCTGGCTCAACAGGAAGGGGAGAATCGAATCTGTTTAATTGCAGTTCGGTGATGGTTGTGGAATGGATGCGACAGGGAAAATCTCCGGAAGAAGCGTGTATGCGTGCGTGTCAGCGAATTGTTGACAGAAATAAAGAACAACGTTTGCTCGATGAGAAAGGTCGTTACAAACATCAAGTAAAATTTTATGCTATCAACAAAAAAGGAGAATATGGAAGCGCGGGTATTTTAAAAGGCGGCGTATTTACTTTGCACGATGGAAAGGAAGCGAAGAACTACGATTGCGCGTATTTGTACGATTGATGTTTTTCTTGTATTCTTAAAATATATACCGTGAAATATATTTTTCTCACATTATTTTTCTTGCTTGAAAGTTCGTTTGTTTTTTCCCAAGAACAGGAAGCAGTATTAGGAGGAAAGGGCGAACAATTGCAATTGTACGATAACAGTTGGGCAATACTTGTTGGCATTACTTCGTACAATGATGCATCCGTTTCGACAAGAAAATTTGCCGTTGAAGATGTTAAAACATTAGCATCGTTATTTTCGAAACTTCAATTTCCTAAGCAGAATATTATCATACTTCAAAACGAACAAGCGACGTTATTGAAAATTCGAGAGTCGTTAAATGATTTAGGTAAAAAAATCCGTAGCAATGATAGGTTTTTATTGTATTGGGCGGGCGCAACGGAAACTGCAACCGAGAAAGGAAAAGAGGTTGGATATTTGATACCGAGCGATGGGAGAAAAAAATTATTACCAACAACGAGTATTTCTCTGGATGAAATTTGTAGATTGTCAGACAATATCAGCGCGAAGCACATCCTTGTAATCATAGATAATTGTATGAGCGGATTTCCCAATCTCCAAGTAAAGATTCCTCCAAAAATTTCTTCGACACCAATCAAAACAATTATTTCTTCGCGGGGATTTCAAGTTATTACTGCGGGAAGAAAGAATGAGCGGCATTATGAGAGTTCAATATTGAACCAAAGTATTTTTTCAAAAGCAATGAAAAATGCATTTTGGATTGGTTTATTAGATGTCGACAAAAATGGTTTAATTACGGCTGAAGAGTTGTATAATTATCTTGTTCCATCGGTTTCTGAACTTGCGAAGCAGGAAAATTTTATTGTGCAACATCCTGTGTATGCAACTTCAGCGTTGTTAGATGGTCAATTTATTTTTCCGCTGAAGGGACTTTATTATTCACTTGTCATAAGAGATTTACCGAAGAAGAATACTGTAAAAGTTAACGGGAAAATTATTTCCGAAAATAAGCCGTCTGTGAAAAAAGCATACGAAAGCGGAACGCTTACATTGGAGATTGAATCTCCGGGAAAAAAAACGTTTTCAGAAATAGTAGCATTGAACGGCGATAAAACTATTGTTCCAAAACTTGATACACTTATTGAGTATTCGCTGGATACAAATCCCATCGGTGCCAATGTGAAAATTGATGATGAAAATGTTGGAACAACTCCTTTCATAAAGCGTTTGAGCGTAGGATTGCATCGTATAGAAATTTCTAAAGACGGTTATCTACCGCTTGCATTTGACGTTCACATTTCGTTGGGGCATACGTTTGATAAAAAAGACCTTGTAAAACATACTGATATTACTCTCACGATTTCCGAGTTACCCGATAGCAGTTCTGTTTTTCTCGACGGAAACGTGATTTCAAAAAACAAAGAGTTGCACAAACAGTTGTTGCAGAAAGGAATTTATACTCTTGAAATTCACGCTCCACATTATGATGTATATTCGCAAACAATCACGTTGAACGAAGATGAAACTTTGATTCCCGAGATGAAGCGTCTAAGCGAATATCATCTTGAAACTGTTCCGTCGGGAGCAACAGTAATTCTTGATGGGAAAAAAGTTGGACAAACTCCGTTTCAATCTACGATAATTTCCGGCACGCATACGATTTTACTTACAAAAGATTTGTATGACTCATTGTTTTTTACCACAGTTGTTTCCGCTGATAATCATTATGATAAAAAATATCTTACCGTAACAACAGCAATAAAAGCGACGACGCAAAAAGATACATCCAATAGAATGAAATATGAAAACACGTTCACTGATGCACAAAGAATGCATATACAGGAAGAATTTCGTGGTAGCACACCGATAACGATGCTTGATATTCACGTAAAGCCGCAAACCGCAAAATTATTCATAGACGATAGACAATATGAATTGGAAAATGGAAATGCGATTGTCAGCGTTCAGAAAGGAAAACACAGAATTGTAGTATTTAACGCAGGATATGAAATTTATGATGGACTTGTAGAAATAGAAGAAGGAAAAATTAAAGAAATAACGATTGTGTTGGAAAGCGCTTCAACGACGATGTGGTGGATTTACGGAGGCGCATCAGCTGTAATTGCAGGAACAGTAATTTTATTATACAAGAATATCATCGAAGAAAAAGTAGTTCTTGATCCGTATGGAAATCCGCCGCAATTTCCTCCGCAACCATAATAACTATTTCCTATTTTATAAAATTACAATAATGATGCTACTTCGTTTTTTCATTTCGATAATTTTATTTTTTTGTTTTTGTCGAATATCAACGTTTAGCGATACGACAACTGTTGGCGGAAATATTACAACGAATACTACGTGGAGTACAGTGAACAGTCCTTATCGTGTTATTAGTGAAGTACTTGTTTTCAATGGTGCGATGTTAACTATTGAAGCAGGAGTAACGGTTTTATTTGACAGTGGAACTGGATTACGAATTGGGAAATCGGGAAGTTTTAATTCCGATGCAGGTTCATTGATTGCACTCGGAACAGCATCGGATTCAATCCGATTTACCTCGAGTTCAGAAGATACGGCACAATGGAAAGGAATTGTATTTGATAACGGAAGCGACGTAGGGGGAAGTAACTCAGTCCTTGCCTTTTGTGTATTCGAGCGCGCTGGTGAAACAAATACGAATGCGGATAATGAAAAAGCAAACGTGTTTTGTAAAAACACGAATACTCCTTCTATTGCAAATTCAGCGTTTAGAAATTCAGACAAGTACGAATTATATTGTTCGAACGCAAATCCGAGTATTACGCAGAGTTCGTTCAGTAACTCTACGACTGTTTCAACGCTTGTGTTGCTCAAATCGAATTCATCGCCAACATTTTCACATAGCAGTTTTTCAAGTGCAAGCGCAACGCATTTGTTGTTTTGCGATTCTTCTTCTTATCCGACGCTTACGAATAATTTTTTTATCAGTGAGAATGCAAAAGCAATGCGAGTTGGAATTCTCTCACTCTTCAGCGCAAATAATTTTTCCGCTCTTGCACATAAAGGTATAGAAATCATCGGAGGTACGTTAAACGCGAACAGAATTTGGAGTAAGCAAATTTCTGAATCTACGTATATCGTACTTCAACGTGACATTTCTGTTTCCAATGGAACGAATCCTACGCTAACAATAGATTCCGGAGTTGTTGTAAAATTTTCCAATGTCGGATTACGTATCGGAGGAATCTCAAATTCGAACGAAGGAAAACTCATAGCAAACGGAACGGTAACGGATTCCGTTCGTTTCACGAGCGAGAGTGGAAATATCAATGGATGGAAAGGTATACTATTCGACGACGGAAGCGATAAGGGCGGCGATAGTTCCGTGATAAAATATGGTATTATCGAAAACGCGGGATTACCGAATGTGTATAATATTTCTTCAAACATACATACAAAATTTTCCACAAGTACGGTAATTTCAAATTCAACCATTCGCAATGCGAATGGATACGAATTGTTTTGCGATAGTAGTGCGTCGGGGAAATTTGTTCGTACCGATTTTTCTCATTCTACGTATGTTTATTCGATTGTTTATTTAAAAAATAATTCCGCCCCAACTTTTTACAATTGCACATTTGTTACTGATAGTTCATCGTACGTGATATATAGTGAACTTTCAAATTGCACTCCAATTGTATCAGAATGTATATTTTCAAATGCCTACGGAAAATCTTTTCGTGTTGGTGTTCTTTCGCAAATAATTGATAACAATGTATCTCGTGTTGCAGTAAAAGGAATGGAAATTCTCGGAGGAATTTTCAATCAAAACAGAACGTGGAAAAAGCAACCAGGAGATTCTATGTATGTAGTATTGGGAAATGATATTTCTATTCGCAACGGAAATAATCCAACATTGACATTAGATTCAGGAATTATCGTAAAATTTTTAGGTGTTGGTTTAACCATTGGTGGAAGCACCTCAACCGACGAAGGAATCTTGATTGCAAATGGAAGTGCATCACAACCGGTGTATTTTACAAGCGCATCGGGAACAAGCGGAGGATGGAAAGGTCTATTGTTTGAAAGTGGCAGCGATTACAATACTGCAAGTTCGTTGCTTTCATATTGTGTTATTGAAAATGCCGGACAATTAAATACGTACGGAGCAGCAGCGAATATCTATTGCAGGAATACGAGAACTCCGGTCATTCATTTTTCGACAATAAAAAATTCCAGCGGCATTGGTGTATATTGTTCCGCCTCATCGCCGACATTGAAAAATTCACAAGTCATCTTTAATACGCAATATGGAATTGATGTTTCAGCAAATTCAAGTCCCCTCTTGGGAAATACATTACAATATTCCAATGATATTTATGGAAACGGACAGTACGAAGTATATGTAGAAGGGACACAGAATATCAATGCGCGTTATAACTATTGGGGGACAACAAATCAGGATATAATAGCATCAAGAATTTTCGATAAAACGGATAATGCTTCTCTTGGCGAAGTGCTGTTTAAACCGTATACTGATAGTTCAAGAACAGTATTACTTCCCGATGTAACTCCTCCCATAAATCCAACAATCGCAAACGGATTTTCTGATTCGTTACAAACATTACAACTTATTTCAGCTCGCGCATACAACTATTCGCACCCGTACTTTATCTGGAATAGCGGAAGAGACAGTAATTCATTTGTTGCGGGATATGCTATTGCACTTACTTCCGATAGTTCAGATACTTTACTGCGAATAATAACAACCAATGATACATCATTAACTGTTGTTGATGATTTAACCAAAGAGACAAACTATTATTTTCGTATACGAACAAAAGATGTTTATGAAAATTGGAGTAATGCGGTTACGTTGTTTCGTTATTATTACGACTCGCTTGCACCTGTTGTTCCGCTACTTCTTTATGCCAACGGAGGAAACGGAAACGTAACACTCCGATGGAATAAAAATATTGATGGAGATTTTTTCCGTTACCGTATTTTTCATGGTATCAATCCTAATCCGTCAATACAAGTCGATTCAGTTTCGAACAGAAATGATACGATGAAAACAATTTCGAATTTACCGAACGGAACAACACAGTACTTTCGTATCACTTCCGTAGATACACTATTCAACGAAAGTAGTTTTTCCAACGAACTCAGCGCAACGCCAATTCAACCACCATCCATTCCAACATTATTTTCTCCCAATAATGGAGCGACACATCAATCAGTACTCCTATCATTTGTTTGGAACAGTGCTGTTGGAGCACAGACATATCGGTTGCAAGTATCTCCCGATTCGAATTTCGCGGCAACATTTTTTGATGACTCAACCATCACTGAAACATCGCAACAAGTAGAAACGCTTTCTGTTGCGACGAATTATTACTGGCGCGTGAAAGCAAAAAACGCCGGAGGGATCAGTGATTGGTCGCAACGATGGAAATTTAAAACTGTTTCGCTTCCTAAGTTTTCAATCAATAAAACTTTTATTTTGTTTGATAGCGTGTATGTAGATTCTACGCAAAGCGATAGTGTTGTTATTTCTAACACCGGAACAGAACTACTGCATCTTACTTCTACTTCCGAGAATAATCATTTCAGCGTTATTCCAACGATTGACAGTATTTCACCATCAGCGGCGAAAACTTTTTTTGTTTCATTTCATCCTACTTCTTTGGGAAATAAAACTGGAAAAATAATATTTATTCACGATGGTTTAACTTCCCCAGACACAATTTTCGCAGCAGGAGCGGGAATTGCACCTTCCATTTCGTTATCTACATTGCTCCTCTCACTTGATTCCGTACTTGTGAATACGAGCAACACCGATTCGTTTTTTATTTCGAATCCCGGATCAGCAACGCTTAACGTTACCAATGTTTCTTGTAATACCAATGCATTCATAGTTACTCCCAATAATTTTTTCATTGAACCCGATGATACGCAAAAAGTATTCGTAACGTTCACTCCTTCGAACGCAATTTCGTACAACGGAATAATTACTATTGAACATAATGCTTCTGGAAATCCTACATCGTTACTTGTTACGGGAACAGGAATTACGCCTTCTGTTTTCATTTTTCCTGCAACTCTTTTTTTCAGTGAAGTTATAGTGAACACAACAAAACTTGATTCAATAACAATTACCAATACTGGAACTGCAGAACTTGTTGTAACAAATATTACCAGTACACATTTTACGTATTCCGCTTCACCGACAAATTTTATTCTTTCTCCGAATCAGAATAAAAAAATCTATATATCATTTTCACCCGTTGCGCGTGGAACGATCAATGCATCAGTGAAAATATTTCATAACGCTGTTGGTGGTTTTTCAAGTGTGAGTGTTTCAGGTTTAGGGATTGCTCCACAAATCGTATTAGTACCTACGTCGCTTTCGTTTGGAAATGTTATCGTGCATCAGTTCAAACAAGATTCTTTCAGTGTTGCGAATTCAGGCGCGGCTCCGCTTGAAGTTACCAATATCATCAGTTCAGATTCAACGTTTTCTATTCACCCAACAAATTTCACGGTTGCGCCGAGCGAAAACCGAATTGTCATAGTTACCTTTTCTCCGGCGACAACTGGAAATTTATCAGGACATATTGTTCTTTCGCATAATGCAACGGGAACTCCGGATACAGTTTTTATTTTCGGAAACGGAAGTCCTCCGCCATCGCCTGCTCTTTCATATTCTCCTCAAACAATTTCATTTGATAGTGTCGTCATTCAAACGCAGAAACGTGATTCTTTTTTTATTTCCAACGGAGGAAACGCGCAACTTATCGTCTCAAATATTTTTTCCGATAATACTGTTTTTTCAGTTGATACAAATACATTTTCACTTTCACCTTCAACAAATAAAAAAATTGATGTAACATTTTTCCCCGCTACTCTTACTACGTATTCAGGTAATATTATATTTCTCCATAATGCATACGGAAGTCCCGATACATTGAAAGTTTTCGGAAAAGGAATTCCCCCACCTTCGCCAACATTATTCCTTACGAACGATTCTCTTTCTTTTGGCAACGTACGCTTACACGCAAGTAAAAAGGATTCGATGACAATTCGAAATTCCGGAACAGCATTGTTGACAGGAAAATTATACAACAGTGAATCGGCTTTTGTTTTGTCAACTGATACGTTCTTTTTACAACCGAATAAAATTAAAAATATACCCGTTACATTCTCTCCTGATTCTGCAAAACAATACATTTCCAAAATTCAAATTACACACAATGCAAGCGGAAGCCCCGATACGGTAATTATCCTTGGAAGAGGGTATCCATTCCCAATAATGTATGCGCCCGATACTGCCATTTGGTTTGGAAGCGTATTAGCAGGTAATACAAAAACAGATACAATTATTTTCTACAATCAAGGGACTGCGCCATTGTATATTTTAAATATAGATATAAGCAATACTATTTTTTCAACGGAAGATAATTCATTTACCGTTGCGCCGAATGATTCTCATTTGCTCATTGTTCAATTTACACCTGTCAATGAAGGTGTGTTTCAATCATCGCTTGTACTTTCACACGATGCAGATGGAAGTCCTACAACTATTCTCCTTTCTGGTGTTGGAAAAAAAAGAATGAATGACGGCGAAATG
>VGWC01000012.1 GCA_016873775.1 Ignavibacteria bacterium
TTCGCATCAAAGGACGTTCGACTCCGATGCGTAATGTTGTGTTGCTCGGAATTGGCGCAGTCGTTTCCAATCTCATCGGAACAACCGGCGCATCAATGCTCCTCATTCGTCCGTACATTCGCTCGAACAAATATCGCATCAGCGGATTTCACATTGTCTTTTTTATTTTTATCGTCAGCAATATTGGCGGCGCATTAACTCCGATTGGTGACCCGCCGTTGTTTCTCGGTTATTTGAAAGGCATTCCATTTTTCTGGGTGTTGGAAAATGTGTACCTCGAATGGCTTCTTACAATCGGATTGGTGCTTTCTGTTTTTTTTGTTTTTGATTATATATCATTCAAAAAATTACCTGACAGAATGGAACATGAAATAGAGGCAATAGAAGAAGAAGCGGAAATAACGGGAATGCATAACATACTTTTTCTTGTTGTCATTCTTGGTTCGGTCTTTATTCAAAAACCAATGTTTGTTCGTGAGTTGCTGATGGTTGCGGCGGCTGTAGGTTCTTATTTCACAACGAGAAAAGAGATTCACGAAAAGAATGATTTTAATTTTCTCCCGATAAAAGAAGTAGCATTATTATTCATTGGAATTTTTGCAACGATGATTCCCGCATTGCAATGGTTGGAAGTAAATGCGCCGCAAATCGGCATACAAACCGCTGGACAGTTTTATTGGGGTACAGGAATTTTATCATCGTTTCTTGATAATGCGCCGACATACCTAAACTTTCTTTCAGCAGCCATTGGATTATTCGTAAGTCAAGATATTGTTCTGAGCGTTCAGCAACTGATTACAACTCATGGAGCGGGGATAATGACGCTTTCGGGAGAACATTCGGAAGAAATTCGCAACACGTTTTATACGTTAATGAAATATCACGGTGACCTTGTTGCAACGGGAAATGTACCGCTTGCCGATATACAAACCGCTTACCTTATCGGAAATTACAATATCTATATCAAAGCAATTTCGCTCGGTGCTGTATTTTTCGGAGCGTGTACTTATATCGGTAACGGACCAAACTTTATGGTAAAATCCATCGCTGACCAATCGGGAGTTCATACGCCGCATTTTCTTGAATACGTTTATAAATATTCGCTTCCAATTTTGATTCCAATTTTTGCATTAGTGTGGTTGTTGTTTATTGTGTAGGGAAATTACTTCGTAAGAAAAAATTATATTTACTCCCGAAATATGAAAACAAATATTCCACTCACATTTTCAAACGAGAAACTTTACCAACTTTGTCAGTAATTTCACATTCGTAAACTTGCATTGTTCGGTTCAGTCCTTCAAAAAGATTTTCGAGACGACGTTATATCTTCATCGTTAGTAATGTATGCGAAAGAGTGATTTCATCCGCTTTCGGTATATGCTTGATGCGGCGAAGGAAGCAATTTCATTTGCTCAATGAAAACATCTTGATGACTTTGATGAAGATAGAATGCACACGATTTGCGACGTGCTTCATTCATCGAAGAAAAAACAATGCGCGTTGTTGATTGCAGAAATTCCCGCACAACCCGTTAACGCATATACACAATCGTGATTGTTCGATGAAATCGGCGAGGAAAATATTCTTGGTTCGATTGATGAAGCGTTGCAAAGAGCGAAAGAAATTGTGGGATAACAATCAATTACCTACTTCATTACTGCTTTCAATCGTTCTTTCAGAGCAAGCAGTTCCCGCTTCCCCGGTTGAAATTGCAACGCTTCGTTCACCATTGGTATTGCGTTTTCGAAATCCTGTTTTCGGTAACAATACATTGCCTGATTGAAGTAACTTCGCGCATATAAATCCCAAATCAGTTCTTCCATTTTCCCGCTTGTAGCCGCTTTCCGAACAGTAAATTTTATTGGTAAAATTTTCGGATGCGGTTCATCTTCGCGCAATAACCGAAATGCTAATCCCGAAGGAATACGCTGAAATCCCTGCGTGTACTCCGCCTCAATTTCGGGAGTTACATACACGGGACGTTCATTACGATTTTTAGAAATGAAACTGGAAATCAATGCACGAAATGCTCCTTCAATCGTTTGATAATGGTACGGAAGATTGTGTTCGAACTTATCCAATTCAACAAGAAACGCATCAATTTCTTTTTGTGAACGTTCAACGAGCCAAGGATAATGGCGCTTCAATTGAAGAAAATACCACGAGCGGCGAAGCAATTCTTTATCTATGACAACAACATCCGTTCTCCAATGTTCAATGGTTTGAAAATAATACGAAGCGGAAACAAAATAATCCCATTGATACGAAATAATGATTGCGTTGGAATCGAGCGACGCAAACATATTTTTCGTGTAATCTTCGACAAGAAAATTTTCGCTTTTGTTCGTTTGAGAGTAATGAAACGGAAGCGGAAGCAAACATATCAAGATGAACGCAAGAGAAAGTTTTCGGTTTTCTTTTTCCTGTTTTCTTCTTGAAGAAAAACGTTCGAGCAGAAACTGCACCCCAAATGCGCTCCAAATTGCAACGGTGAAATATGCAAGCAAGAAATATGAATCTATATCGTGTATATCGTAGTTGATAGAGTATAGGATACAAAAGACAAATAGTAATGAAGTGAACAACAGCGCGCGTTTGTTTTTTCGCAAGGACAGAATTCCCAGCAATGCAAACACAACGGCAACGTATGCAAATTCCTTTGGCGCACGCGAGAGAAAATAATTGAATTGTTGTTTTGCAACTTCTGCGGAAGAAAAAAACCACACGCTGAATTGTTTCCCGCGCACGTGCCAGAAAAATCGTTCGAGTGTTTCCGGATTTCCCCAATCGAATAACGGTTGCTGGAGCGAACGGATGAGCAAATAGGCATACACGGAAAGTCCGATAAGAAATGGAAGAGCGAGTTGTACAATTATTTTCCAACTTTGTTTTCCCGCTCCAAATGTTGCAAAAAAAAGATACAGAAACGCGGGAGCAAGCAATATCGTAGTGAGATGATTCGTAAAACTTAATCCGAGAATGAAAGCGAAAATGGAGAAGTGAATCGTAAATCGTGATTCGTGATTCGGAAATGATTGCCGAACGCTTATTGCTTTCGAGAACAATAACAGCAGAAGAGAAAGAAACAAACAATGGAGCGAATACACTTCGATAGCAACCGCTTGCGACCAAAATGTTTCAGAAAAAGCGAGAAGGAGCGTTCCGCAAATGGCAGAAATATAATGAGCGAATTGCGGTTTCTTGTCTGCAACATGAGATGTGAAAAAAACTAAAAACTTAAAAAAGAAAAATAGACTTGATGAACAGAGTAACGCTGAGAAAAGATTGAGTTTGAAAATAGTCGAAATGCCGAAAGGAATTTTTGAAACAAAGTAGCCCAACAATGTGAAAAGCGGGTATCCCGTTGGGTGAGCAATTCCGAGCGTTGATGCCACGGTTGCAAGTTCGCCAGCGTCAATGAAGGAAACGGTTCGCGAAGCAGTGAAAACATAGATAATGAATGAAAAAAAAGAAATTGCAAAAGCGAAAAAGTTTTCTTTTTTCACAAGAAAAGGTTTTTTATTGGTGAAGTTGTTCATAGATTTTCAAAAAAACGAAGCAAATATAAGAGTTTTGAAAATGGTGAAGCAGAAAAAAAACTGTAAAGCACACAAAATGGAAGAGGCGAAATAAATCCTAAAAAAAATTTTGTCATAACAAGGCGCATATATATATTTACCCGCTTTTTTATCAACATACGAAAAAATTTTCCGTTCCCTCGTGAAACAATTCACGAGGATTCTTTGTTTAGAAGCGGCGAAACACAGAAGAACAACGTACTACTCATTCATTTCTCAAAAAAATATGACCGGATCAAAATTATATTCTAACGGCGAACTTCAATCCCTCGATAGATATTTACAAGAAATAGGGAAAGTCGAATTAATCGGGGCAGAAGATGAAATTGAACTCGCGAAACGAATTAAAAAAGGTGGCTCCGATGGTCAAAATGCACTTGAAAAACTATGCAAAGCAAACTTACGATTTGTTGTAAGTGTTGCGAAACAATATCAAAACCAGGGGCTTGCACTTGGAGATTTAATCAACGAAGGAAATCTGGGATTAATCAAAGCCGCAAAACGTTTTGACGAAACGCGCGGTTTTAAGTTCATTTCATACGCTGTTTGGTGGATACGTCAATCCATATTGCAGGCGCTTGCAGAACAATCACGCATTGTTCGTTTGCCCTTAAATCGTGTAGGCGCATTGAATAAAATCGGGAAAGCATTCAGCGCATTGGAGCAAGAATATGAACGCGAGCCGAGCGCGAGTGAAATTGCAAACGAACTCGAAATGTCGTTATATGAAGTTGCAGATACTCTGAAAATTTCCGGGCGCCACTTATCAATGGATGCTCCTTTTTCTCAAGGAGATGATAATCGTTTACTGGACGTTATTCAAGATGACCGCGCCCCACGCCCCGACCATATTTTGATCAAAGAATCGTTGAGCAAAGAAATCGAACAATCGTTGCTTTCACTGACTGATAGAGAGGCGGAAGTGTTGCGTTTATATTTCGGTTTGGGACGCGAACATCCACTCACGTTGGAAGAAATCGGCGATAAATTTAAATTGACGCGTGAACGTGTTCGTCAGATTAAAGAGAAAGCAATTCGTCGTTTACGTCATACTAATCGCAGTAAAACATTGCGGACATATCTTGGCTAAATTGTTGCAAATGCGAATTCTCGCTTCGATGTAATTTTATATAAAAAGCCTCTTTCCGATGATTTGCGGGATTGGGGCTTTTCTGTTTTTGTAATTAAGCCGCTTTTTTTTTGAAACAATATTTTCCGAATCTCTGGAAGGGATTTGCTGTGTGCATTATTGTTGCGCTTTTATGTGGATGCAGCAGTTCATTGCAACGTTTTACTTCTTCAAAGAAACCAACGGAAAAAAAGGATGAACGCAAACGACGATTTGCTTCGCCGATTCGCGAAGAAGTTGAGAAGGATGATAAAAAAATAGATGTTGAGAATGTCAAAACACGTTTTTCTTCAAGTAGAAAAAATGAGAATGCACGTCAACGGGAAACAATAACAGAAAACACTCGAGTTGCAAACGACAATACTTCGAAAGCAAGAGAACATACGAACAGCAGGGAATACTTGCAGAGTAAACGAGAACAAGTAATGGAAGAGATTCTCTTGATGATTGGAGTACCGTATGAGTTTGGCGGCGACGATGAAGGCGGAATAGATTGTTCTGCATTCACTCGAAGAATATACCAGAATGCATTGTTGATGACGTTGCCGCGCACTTCCGATGAGCAAATGCGTGAAGGAAAAACAATACATCAGATGAATCTGCAGTTTGGCGATCTTGTTTTTTTTAATACCAACGGAACAGTTCCCTCGCACGTTGGTATCTTTCTCGAAGATGATTTGTTTGCGCATGCGAGCGAGTCGTTTGGCGTTACTATCTCGTCGTTGCAAAGTTCGTATTATAAATCCCGTTATGTGGGAGCGAGGAGAATTTTTCAATAACAAAGTTTTTTTATATGGCATTACTACCTATTTATACATACGGCACAAACATTCTGCGAAAGAAAGCAAAGCCGATAGATGAAATTACGGATGAAGTAATTACGCTTGTACGCAATATGTTTGAAACGATGCATAACGCTTCTGGAGTTGGTCTTGCCGCAAATCAAGTAGGAGTTTTACAACGTGTGTTAGTTGTTGATATTTCTGAAATGGAGGGATATGAAAACGAACAACCGCTTGTAATGATAAATCCGGAAATTATGTTCCGTGAAGGAAACTGCGCAATTGAAGAAGGATGTTTAAGCATTCCCGGAATTCGAGGAAACATTACTCGGTCGGAAACAATTACCGTAACGTATTTGGACTTAAACGGAAAAGAAAAAATATTGAAAACCGACGGAATGATTGCTCGTGTTGTTCTTCACGAAATTGACCATCTCAACGGAGTACTTTTTATAGATTTATTGGAAAGAGAACACTTTCAAAAATTGTTTTCTACTTTAAAAAATATCGAGCGCGGAGAAATGGAAACCGAGTATCCTATAGTAACAGCGCGAGTATTGAAACAGAAAAAAGTAGCAGTATAGCAATGCGTATTATATTTATGGGAACTGCGGAATTTGCTGTTCCGTCGCTTTCAATATTGTATGAACATCACCACGAAATATGCGCTGTTGTTACAGTTCCTGATAAACCCCAGGGAAGAGGGTTGATGATGCAGAGTTCACCGATAAAAGAATTTGCAGTGAAACATCAACTTCCGTTGTTGCAACCAATGCAATTAAAAGATGAGAGACTTTGTTCACATATCCGAGAATTGGCGCCGGATCTAATTGTTGTCGTTGCATTTCGCATATTGCCGAAAGAAGTTTTTACAATTCCCCGATTTGGTTCGATAAACCTGCATGCTTCACTATTACCCCAATACCGAGGAGCAGCGCCGATCAATTGGGCAATCATCAATGGCGAAACAGAAACAGGTGTATCAACATTTTTTCTTCAAGAAAAAGTTGATACGGGAAACATCATTTTGCGCGCACGAGTAGCAATTTCGGAAAATCAAACGGCAGGCGAATTACACGATGTACTTGCAGATACGGGAGCAGAACTTGTTTTACATTCTGTCCAATTAATCGAAGGTAACAAAGTTCGTATACAGCAACAAGAAAATAGCGTTATCTCATATGCGCCGAAAATATTCAGAAGTGATTGTAAAATAAATTGGGAAAAAAGTGTAAAAGAAATTCACAATTTTATTCGAGGATTATCTCCGACACCATGTGCATTCACAACATTCGAAGGAACCACAATTAAAATATATGAAAGTAAAATAATTTCCAACGAAAGAATGCCGTCCGCAAACAATGGGACGATAATTGATATACAAAACAGATTAGCGGTTGCTGCTAACGACGGTGTGTTGGAATTGATGACATTACAAAGAGAAGGGAAAAAGAAACTAAATGCATCAGATTTTTTACGTGGAATGCCAATACGATGTGGTGAAAAATTTGAATAAAGTTTTTTCATTTTGAGTTTGCAAAAAGAAATAAATTCGTATATTCACGCCCTTTTATTATTTATCCCATCGAATATCGAACCAAAAAAAAATAGGATAGTACTTGTTTTTATTTAATAAAATAACATTAGCACAGCATTTTTTTGCTGGCGTAGCTCAGTTGGTAGAGCAGCTGACTTGTAATCAGCAGGTCACCAGTTCAAGTCTGGTCGCCAGCTCTAAGTTTTGGGTAGGTAGCAAAGCGGTCAAATGCAACAGACTGTAAATCTGTCGACCATGCGTCTTCGAAGGTTCGATTCCTTCCCTGCCCACGTTAAAAAAAAGAATTATTTTTCATAAAAATGAGAAGTGAATTTTGAAAAGGAAAGAATGCGGGAGTAACTCAGTTGGTAGAGTCACAGCCTTCCAAGCTGTTGGTCGCGGGTCCGAGTCCCGTCTCCCGCTCATAATAAAATGAGCAACAACTTTGCTTGCGTAGCTCAGTTGGTAGAGCACTTCCTTGGTAAGGAAGAGGTCACCGGTTCAATCCCGGTCGCAAGCTCATACAAATTATTTTTTTACACAAAAAAATTCATTCAAAAAAATAACTGAATTTTTTTTCAAAATGATATGCGCGAAATAATAACATTAGAATGTACGCAATGCAAGCGTCGCAATTATACAAACACCAAAAATAAGCGAAAACAATCGGGAAGAGTTGAATACAAGAAGTATTGTCAATGGTGTGATAAACGCGTTTTGCATAAAGAAACAAAATAATATAAAAGTTTGGATACGTCAGTGGCTCAATTGGTAGAGCAGCGGTCTCCAAAACCGCAGGTTGGGGGTTCGAGTCCCTCCTGACGTGCCATTAATTTGATTTTTACAAAGATGAAAGACAAAATTCAAGCATTTACCGCCGAGATTGTAAAAGAACTTGGTAAAGTAACGTGGCCGACAAAAGACGAATTAAAAGATTCGACAATGATTGTTGCATCTGTATGCAGTGTTCTTGCGTTGTTTATATTTTTAGTGGACAATTTGTTGAGCCTTATTGTTAAATATCTCTATTAGAAATGAGTGAAGCGCTAAAAATAGTTTCAACGGATACACCTGCGCGGTGGTTTGTTCTTCATTGCGTAACCGGAACCGAAGGGAAAGTGAAACAACAAATTGAAAAACGCAGGGAATCAGAAGGATTTGAAGAACGCGTGCTTAGTGTTGAAGTTCCAAAGGAAAAAGTTTTTGAAATTTTTGAAGGAAAAAAACGCAGTAAAGAGAAAACGTATCTTCCGGGATATATCCTCGTTCAACTTCGGATGGACCAAAAAGTGCGAGAGTTTATTATGCAAACTCCTGGCGTATTAAATTTTGTTGGCGATAAAAATAAACCGATTCCTCTCCGTAACGACGAAGTAAAACGTTTTCTCGGCAAATTGGAAACGGATGGAGACCAAGAATCATCTTCTACACAATACCACGTAGGATTAGCAGTAAAAGTTATAGATGGTCCATTCAGCAATTTTATGGGAACCGTACAAGAGACAAACACAGAAAAGATGCGACTCAAAGTTATCGTGAGTATTTTCGGAAGAAAAACTCCGGTCGAGTTAGATTTTGCACAAGTCGAAGAAATTAAATAACAGTT
The DNA here is from genome assembly GCA_016873775.1 of Ignavibacteria bacterium. Lineage (NCBI taxonomy): Bacteria > Pseudomonadati > Ignavibacteriota > Ignavibacteria > Ignavibacteria bacterium. The sequence goes on from VGWC01000012.1 coordinate 8,633, forward strand.
AAAAATATTTTTTACCGATGAAGAAAATTACTGGTTATATAAAGTTACAAATTCCCGCAGGCGGTGCTACCCCTGCACCACCGGTTGGTCCTGCGTTGGGACAAAAGGGGGTCAATATTATGGAGTTTTGCAAACAATTTAATGCAAAAACTCAATCTCAACAGGGACTCACAATTCCCGTTGTTATTACAGTGTACTCCGATAAATCGTTCACATTTATTACGAAGACACCACCGGCGGCAGTGCTAATAATCAAATCGCTCGGAATACCTAAGGGCTCCGGCGAACCAAACAGAACGAAAGTAGGGATGCTGACGCAGAAACAAGTACGCGAAATTGCAGAACTGAAATTGCCTGATTTAAATGCACTCGAAATTGAATCAGCAATGCAAATGATAAAAGGTACCGCTCGAAGTATGGGCGTAACTGTTGAATAATAATTTCAAATTTTACTCTTTACAATTATCGCAATGAAACACTCAAAACGATACAATACAATTGCAAAAAAAGTGGATGCAAAAAAATTACTCACGCTATCCGAAGCAGTGAATAAAGTAAAAGAAACGGCAACTGCAAAGTTTACTGAATCGGTAGATGTAGCAATTCGTCTCGGCGTTGACCCGAAAAAAGCAGACCAAGCGATACGAAGCACGGTTTCTTTACCCCACGGGATTGGAAAAACTGTTCGTGTTCTCGTCGTAGCAAAATCCCCGCTTGACCAAGAAGCGAAGGAAGCGGGAGCAGACTACGCGGGCTATCAGGAATATCTGGAAAAACTGCAATCGGGATGGAGTGATATTGATGTCATTATTGCGTCTCCGGATGTTATGGGCGAATTAGGAAAGTTGGGAAAAATATTAGGACCTCGTGGTTTAATGCCGAATCCGAAAAGCGGAACCGTTACACCGCAGGTTGCAAAAGCAGTTAAAGAAGTAAAAGCAGGGAAAATCGAATTTCGCGTTGATAAAGCAGGGGTTGTTCACGCAATGATTGGAAAAGCAAACTTCGACGCGTTGAAATTAGAAGAAAATATTTCTGCATTTCTTTCAACAATTATTCGATTGAAGCCATCTACGGTAAAAGGACAATACGTCAAAAGCATTTTTCTTTCGAGCACAATGGGACCAAGCGTGCAAATAGACCGAAACTCTGTAGAGGCATTGCATTAACAAGTTGGAATGAACGTTTAATACTCACGAAAGAGAATACAAAAGTTTTACGCACTCTCAACAATTAATCAATCACCGTTTAATGTTCACTTTCGAGTGATGCTTCTCATTAGACGAAATTACAAACAAAACAAGAATGAATCGTTCAGAAAAAGCACAAATCGTATCAAGTCTTACTGAACATTTGCAGCAAGCCCAAAGCGTATTTTTTACGGACTTTAGCAGAATCACGGTAGAAGAAATCAACACTCTTCGTCGCGATTTCTTTAGAGAAGGCGTTTCGTACGTTGTCGTAAAAAACACTCTTGTCGCAAGAGCGCTGGAGACGACTTCCTATTCTGATGCACTGAAACCGAAACTTGTTGGACCGACGGCGCTTGCGTTGGGAATAAAAGACCCAATCGCGCCGGCACGAATTCTCAAAAAATTTATTGAGAAAACCAATAAACTTTCAGTAAAAGCATGCATCTTTGAGAACCAGGTATTTGATGGAAAACAATTTGAAAAAATTGCCGCATTGCCATCACGTCCCGAGTTAATAGCATCTATCTTGGGAAGTCTCAACAGTCCGATTGCAAATATCGTGTATGTACTAGATGCGTTGGAAAAAAAACTTCAACCTGCATCGTAATTTCATTTCATTTAACAATATTATTTTTTAAGGAAAATTATTTTTATGTCAGTCGTAGTCGAAATAGTTGAAAAAATTGAGAAGCTTTCATTACTCGAGATTGTAGAATTAAAAAAAGCACTCGAAGAAAAATTTGGTGTGAGCGCGGCAGCACCCGTTATGGTTGCCGGAGGCGCAGCAGCAGGAGCCGCTCCCGCGGTAGAAGAGCAAACGGAATTTACCGTTATCTTAAAAGCGGCAGGAGCCAATAAAATCGGCGTAATCAAAGTCGTTCGAGAAATTACTGGTCTTGGCTTAAAAGAAGCAAAAGATTTGGTAGATGGCGCACCGAAAAATGTGAAAGAAGGAGCCAGCAAAGATGAAGCGGAAAAACTGAAGAAGCAACTGGAAGAAGCCGGCGCTCAAGTAGAAGTCAAGTAATTATTTCTCGATTTCGTATGTTTGGTGGCTGCTGCAACAGCGGCGGCCATCTTTTTGTTTTACAATATTTTGAAAACATCTTCATTGCATCCTGATTCATTTATATTGAATCGGATATCTTTTTAAAAACAAATTCATTCAATCACATTAAGGAATTGTGAAGTTGAAAACCCCCAATATCAACACAAGCAACAGAATTACTTTTTCACGGATTCCCGATATCATCCAAAGTCCCGATTTGCTCAATGTGCAAGTTGAATCGTGGGAAACATTTTTACAAGATAATGTTTCTCCCTCGAGACGTAAGAAAGTTGGATTGCAGGAAGTATTTCTTGCAAACTTTCCTATCGTGGATGTTCGTGAAAGTATTGCGCTGGAGTTTATCGAATATTACATAGACCGTCCGCGCGCAACAATTCAAGAATGTCAGGAACGCGGACTGAGTCATACGTTTCAGTTGAAAGCAAAATTGCGACTTGTTCCATTGACCGACGAAGCGCGCGAAGTGCTTGATACGGTCGAGCAAGAAGTCTATCTCGGAAATATTCCTGCAATGACGTTTCGCGGAACATTTATTATCAACGGAACTGAACGCGTTATTGTTTCGCAATTGCATCGTTCTCCCGGAGTTTTCTACAGCGAAACAATTCATCCCAATGGCGTACCAATTTTTTCAGCGCGCATCATTCCTTTCCGCGGCGCATGGGTAGAATTTACTACAGACATCAATAATATGATGTTTGTGTACATTGATAAAAAGAAAAAATTTCTTGTAACAACGCTTCTTCGCGCATTAGGATATTCATCCGACGACGAAATTTTGCAACTCTTTGACCTTGTTGAAGAAGTTGACGTTCGCAAGGTTGATTTGAAGCAATACATCGGTCGAACGGTTTGCAGCGATGTCATTGATAGAAAAACGGGAGAAATCCTGATGACAAAAGATACGCAACTAACGGAAGATTTGCTGGAAGGCATTTCAAAATCGTCGTTGAAAAACATTGCATTTTTCAAAAGCGATTCCGGACAAATGTCATTGATAGCAAATACCATTTTGAAAGACCCTGTGCGTTCAGAAGAAGATGCATTGGCGGCGATGTATCAACAATTGCGTTCGATAGAAGCGCCAGATTCGGCAACAGCGCGCAATTTAGTCGAAAAATTATTTTTTAACCCCAAGCGATACGACCTTGGAGAAGTTGGACGATTCCGATTAAACCAACGTTTGGGAAAGAAAACTCATGCCGACACAACAACGCTTACGAAAGAAGATATTATTGCCATTATCAAATACTTAATTGAGTTGCAAGAAGGCAAAAAACCTATTGACGATATTGACCATCTTGGAAACCGTCGCGTAAGAACAGTGGGCGAACAAGTTGCGCAACAAATCAACATTGGCATTGCGAGAATGGCGCGTACGATTCGTGAGAAAATGAATCTGCGGGAAAAAGAAACATTAACACCGCAAGCGTTAGTCAATGCGCGAGCAATTACCAGTGTTGTCAATTCATTCTTTGGCACTAATCAGATGTCGCAATTTATGGACCAAACAAATCCGCTCGCGGAAATTACCCACAAACGTCGTATGTCTGCATTAGGTCCCGGAGGATTAACAAGAGAGCGTGCCGGATTTGAAGTTCGCGATGTTCACTATACTCACTACGGTCGCCTTTGTCCGATAGAAACTCCCGAAGGTCCTAACATCGGATTGATATCTTCCTTATGCGTTTATGCAAAAGTGAATGATATGGGATTTATAGAAACGCCGTATCGAAAAGTTTCCGCCGCAAAAGTATCGGAAGAAATCGAATATTTGTCCGCAGATAAAGAAGATACATTCACGATAGCGCAAGCGAACGAAGAACTTGATAACCGAGGAAAGTTTGTGAATGAACGTGTACGTGCGAGATTACGTGGAGATTTCCCGTCAGCAGTACCTGATGAGGTTCAATATATGGACGTTGCTCCAAGTCAAATTGTTTCCGGCGCAGCAGCACTTATCCCATTTCTGGAACACGATGACGCTAACCGCGCATTAATGGGTTCCAATATGCAACGTCAAGCGGTTCCTCTGTTGCGAACAGAATCGCCGATTGTTGGAACAGGATTCGAACAGAAACTTGCGCGTGATGCACGAACAATGATTGTTGCGGAACGGAATGGAGCAGTTGTCGAAGTTGATTCGGAAAAAATTGTTGTCGAATACGATATAGATGAACGCACGCAAGAGTCATTGTTGAGTTTTGAAGATTTAAAGCTCAAGGAATACGCGTTGATGAAATTTTTCCGAACAAATCAAGACACATGCATCAATCAACTTCCTTTGGTTTCCGTTGGACAACGGATTAAAAAAGGAGATGTGCTTGCTGACGGTTGTGCAACAGATAGTGGCGAACTTGCGTTGGGACGCAATATCCTTGTTGCGTTTATGCCGTGGAACGGTTACAACTTTGAAGATGCAATTGTTGTAAGCGAACGTCTTGTATCGGAAGACGTATTCACCTCGATTCATATTGAGGAGTTTGAATTACAGGTGCGCGACACAAAACGCGGCGAAGAAGAGTTTACCCGTGAAATACCGAACGTCAGCGAAGAAGCAACAAAAGACCTTGATGAAAACGGATTGATTCGTGTTGGTGCGGAAGTGCGCGAAGGAGATATTCTCATTGGAAAAATAACACCCAAAGCAGAAACAGAATCTTCGCCCGAAGAAAAATTGTTGCGAGCAATATTCGGAGAAAAAGCCGGGGATGTCAAAGACGCATCGTATAAAGCGCCGCCGGGAATGAAAGGCGTTGTTATCGGTTCAAAATTATTCGGCAGAAAAAAGAGAGACCCCGATACCAAACAAGAAGATAAAAAGAGACTCGACGGGTTAGATAGAACGTTAGATGACAAATTGCGAAAAACGTACGAAAAGTTACAAAGTAAACTTGGAGCGCTTCTCGATGGAGAAAAATCCATCGGAGTTCGTACGCTTGAAGGCGATATTGTTTTCAGAAGCGGAAAGCAATTTGCCGAAGATTCATTTATCGGAATGGATAATCTCGAATCAATGGATTACAATCTGGAATGGGTTGAAGATAAAAAGAAAAATCAACTGTTAACAAGATTGTATGAGAATTATTTTAAGAAAATCAACGACTTAAAATCGCAGCACAAACACGACCGAACGCAAATAATTCTTGGAGATGATTTGCCGCCGGGAATTGTTCAACTTGCAAAAGTGAACGTTGCAAAAAAACGTAAATTATCTGTTGGTGATAAAATGGCTGGTCGTCACGGTAATAAAGGAGTAGTTGCAAAAGTAGTTCCGCAAGAAGATATGCCGTTTCTTGCAGACGGAACTCCCGTAGATATGGTATTGAACCCGCTTGGTGTTCCATCTCGTATGAATCTTGGACAATTATTTGAAACCGCGCTTGGATGGGCGGGCAAGAAACTTGGAGTACAATACGCAACGCCAATTTTTGACGGAGCAACATGGGAAGACGTTAAAAATGAATTAAAAAAAGCGGGACTCAACGAAAATTCTAAAGCAGTACTTTATGACGGAAGAACGGGAGAGCCGTTTGATCAAGAGGTTACCGTTGGAGAAATTTATATGTTGAAACTTTCGCATTTGGTTGATGATAAAATTCACGCACGTTCGATTGGACCATATTCATTGATTACTCAACAACCGCTTGGCGGGAAAGCGCAATTTGGCGGTCAACGATTTGGAGAAATGGAAGTGTGGGCACTCGAAGCGTATGGAGCGACGCATGTGTTGCAAGAAATGCTCACGGTGAAATCCGATGACGTTTCTGGACGCGCGAAAATTTATGAGTCGCTTGTGAAAGGAGAAAATTTCCTCGATTCGAATGTTCCCGAATCGTTTAACGTATTAGTAAAAGAGTTACAAGGACTCGGATTAGATATTAAAGTCGAATAATTATCCCTTGTATTTTTTTCATCGAACAAGTAACAAAGGTTAAAGAATGGTTTACGGATTAGCAGATATAAAACCAAAGCAACTCAAGAAATCTTTTTCGTGTATTTCCATCGTTATGGCATCTCCTGATACGATTCTGGATTGGTCGCGCGGAGAAGTTACAAAACCCGAAACGGTGAACTATCGCACGTTTCGTCCGGAAAAAGACGGATTATTTTGTGAAAAAATATTCGGTCCTACGCGCGATTGGGAATGTCATTGCGGAAAATATAAACGTATCCGTTACAAAGGCATCGTTTGCGACCGTTGCGGAGTAGAAGTAACGCAAAAACAAGTTCGACGCGAGCGTATGGGACATATTTCTCTTGCAGTTCCTGTTGTTCATATTTGGTTTTTCAAATCTCTTTCGTGCAAGATTGGTCAACTGCTTGGCATTAGCACAAAGGATTTGGAAAAAATTGTCTACTACGAAAGTTTCGTTGTTGTGCAACCGGGATTATCGGGATTACGTCAATTGGATTTACTTTCTGAAGAACAATATCTCGAAGTTCTGGAATCGCTTCCTGCAGGAAATCAAGAATTGGACGACGAAGACTCTAGAAAATTTATTGCGTTGATGGGAGGTCCATCTGTACGTGAATTATTGAAACGCATTGATGTCGAAGAAACCTATCATAGACTTCGTGAACAGGTAAAAGTGGAAACTTCGCAACAGAAAAAATTAGAAGCATTGAAACGATTACGCGTGCTTGGAGCATTTCGCATGCGTGAAGATGGACGCCCGAACAAACCTGAATGGATGGTTATGGATGCAATTCCTGTTATTCCTCCCGAACTACGACCGTTGGTGCCTCTTGAAGGTGGTCGTTTTGCAACCTCGGATTTGAATGATTTGTATCGCCGAGTTATTATTCGGAATAATCGGCTTCATCGTTTGGTAGAAATAAAAGCGCCGGAAGTTATACTTCGTAACGAAAAAAGAATGTTGCAGGAGTCTGTTGATTCTTTGTTCGATAATTCGAGAAAAGCAACGGCGGTAAAGACAGAAAATAATCGCGCGCTCAAATCGCTTTCTGATATATTAAAAGGAAAGCAAGGACGATTTCGACAAAACTTACTTGGGAAGCGTGTTGATTATTCTGGTCGTTCGGTTATTGTTGTTGGTCCCGAAATGAAATTGCACGAATGTGGATTGCCGAAAGAAATGGCGCTGGAATTGTTTCAGCCGTTGGTTATTCGAAGACTCATTGAACGCGGAATTACCAAAACAGTGAAAGGTGCAAAAAAAATATTGATACGCAAAGGTTCGGAAGTATGGGAAATTTTAGAAAATGTCATTGACGGACATCCAGTATTATTGAACAGAGCGCCAACGTTGCACCGATTAGGAATACAAGCATTTCAGCCGGTGCTTGTAGAAGGAAAAGCAATTAAGATACATCCGATGGTTTGCACTGCATTCAATGCAGATTTTGATGGCGACCAGATGGCTGTGCATGTTCCGTTGTCGTTTGATGCGCAGTTGGAGGCGCGTGTGTTGATGCTTTCTAGTCATAATATTTTAAACCCGCAAAATGGGCAACCGATAGTTTATCCGACGCAAGACCAAGTACTTGGTTTGTATTATTTAACAAAATCGAAGAAAGGGGATAAAGGCGAAGGAAAAATTTTCTCTTCTCCCTATGAAGTAATTATTGCGTATAGTTACAAAGAAATCGGATTGCATGCGCGGATAAAAGTACGGTTCCGAAATGAGTTAATTGAAACAACGACTGGGCGCGTAATTTTTAATCAAATTGTTCCGAAAGAACTTGGATTTATCAACGAATTGCTTAACAAAAGCAGACTTATACAGATCGTTTCGACGGTGTATCGTCGCTGTGGAAATGTTCGTACTGCTGAATTTCTTGACCAATTGAAAGCAACTGGATTTTCATTTGCGACGCAAGGAGGTTTATCGGTAAGTATTGGTGATGTTGTTGTTCCGAAAGAAAAAGAAGACATTATTTCGAAAGCGGAAAAAGATATATATAAAATCGAAGACCAGTATTTGAACGGATTTATTACTGACGGAGAGCGATATAATAAAGTAATTGATGTATGGAGTAGAACTACTGCAAAAATTGCAGAGCGATTGTTTGAAACATTGCAACATTCGAAAGATGGGTTCAATTCGCTTTATATGATGGTAGATTCCGGCGCTCGTGGTTCAAAAGAACAAGTTCGACAACTTGCGGGAATGCGAGGATTGATGCATAAACCACAGAAAAGTATGTCTGGTTCTGCCGGAGAATTGATTGAGAATCCTATCATTGCAAGTTTTCGCGAAGGATTAACAGTGTTGGAATACTTTATATCAACGCACGGAGCGCGAAAAGGGCTTGCTGATACCGCATTGAAAACAGCAGATGCAGGATATTTGACGCGACGACTTGTGGATGTTGCGCAAGATGCTGTTGTTGGTGAAGAAGATTGCGGCTCAATTTTTGGGATTGTTATCAGCGCATTGAAAGAAGGAGAAGATATTAAGGAACCGCTTTCCGAACGAATTCTTGGTCGTGTAGCCGTACACGATGTGAAGGATCCCATCACAGGAAAATTGATTGTCAAAGCGGGCGAATTGATAACTGAAGAGGAAGCCGCACAGGTAAGCGAAACGGCAATAGAGTCTGTAGAGATACGAACAGTGCTTACGTGTCAACTACGACGAGGCATTTGTGCAAAATGTTATGGAAGAAGTCTTGCAACATTGAAGTTAGTTGAACCGGGAGAAGCAGTAGGAATTATTGCGGCACAGTCAATAGGTGAACCCGGAACGCAATTAACGCTCCGGACATTTCACACAGGAGGGACGGCAAGTTTAATTGCGGAACAATCGAATATTGTTTCAAAGTTTGATGGGAAAATTAAATTTGATGGAGTTAAAGTAATTCAACTTGAAGACGATGGAGCAAAGAAGCAAATTGTTTCAGGAAGAGGCGGAATTATACAAGTATTGGATTCCGACCATAAAGTTCTTGCAAAATATGATGTTCCGTATGGCGCATTATTGGTTATCAAAGATGGACAAGAGATAAAGAAAAGCGCATTATTATATGAATGGGATCCGTACAATGCAGTAATCATCAGCGACCATTCTGGAATTGTGCAATACGAAGGACTTATAGATGGAGTAACGTACCGGGAAGAACCTGATGAGCAAACCGGGCATATTCAAAAAGTAGTAATCGAATCTCGCGATTATACAATTACGCCAACTCTTATAGTAACGGATAAGAAGGGCGAAAAATTAGGTAATTATATTCTTCCTGTACGCGCGCATATAATAGTTGACACAAAAAGCACGGTGCACGCTGGTCAAATATTAGCAAAAATACCGAGAAATATTGGAAAGACACGCGATATTACAGGAGGTCTTCCACGAGTTACAGAATTATTCGAAGCTCGCAGCAGAGCGGATGCAGCAGTGGTGGCGGAAATAAGTGGTATTGTAAAATTTGGAAAACAAATTCGTGGTTCGCGAGAAGTAACTATTGTGAGTCTTGACAAAAAAGACGAAAGACATTACACAGTTCCGTTGCGCGAACATATACTTGTTCAGGACGGAGATGTCGTACGCGCAGGCGAGCGACTTACTGACGGTTCGGTAAATCCTCATGATATACTTCGCATTAAAGGAGTAAATGCAGTTCAAGAATATTTGGTGAATGAGATTCAGGAAGTATATAGAATGCAAGGTGTGAAGATAAATGATAAACACATAGAAGTAATTGTTCGTCAAATGATGCAGCGCGTAAAAATAACCGACCCCGGAGATACAAAATTTCTTGAGGGAGATTATGTTAACAAATCGGATTTTAACGAAGAGAACGAACAAGTTTCTCGGATGGTAATCGTTAAGCATAAAGGTGATTCTAAACTTAAAGAAGGTCAACTTGTTTTGAGGAAGAAAATTCGTGAACACAATACTGATTTGAAAAAGAAAGAGAAAAAAATAATCGAGTACAGTGAAACGCGCCCCGCTTCATCGGAGCCTGTGTTGTTAGGTATAACTCAAGCAGCATTAACAACAGATAGTTTTATATCCGCCGCAAGTTTTCAGGAAACCACAAAAGTACTTGCTGAAGCTTCTATTGAGGCAAAAGTAGATTATTTGCGCGGATTGAAGGAGAATGTTGTTGTTGGGCGTTTAATACCTGCCGGTACCGGGTTAAGATCGTTCAAAGATATCATTGTTGTTCCAGTAGATTCACGACCGGATTTCTATGAAGAGTCAATGCGATTGAAAGAAGAAAAAATAATCGTAGAAACACGAGAACCATTTTTGAAATAAAGTTTGGTAGTAAACTATTAATTTGTATATTTGCGCCCTAAATTTTCAAACTATTACATAAAGTTAATCCATACTCGGAGATAAAGAGTGCCTACGATCAATCAATTAGTACGCTTAGGGCGCACTAAACAAAAATATAAGAGTAAAGCGCCGGCTCTAGAAAATTCTCCTCAAAAACGAGGCGTATGTACGCGTGTTTATACCACAACTCCCAAAAAACCAAATTCTGCTCTTCGCAAAGTTGCGCGTGTTCGAATTTCAAACGGACGAGAGGTAACAGCATATATTCCAGGTGAAGGACATAACTTACAGGAACATTCCATTGTGATGATTCGAGGAGGACGTGTCAAAGATTTGGCTGGCATTCGATACCATATTATTCGCGGAACGCTTGATACTCAAGGAGTTCAAGACCGAAAGCAATCGCGTTCATTGTATGGTGCAAAAAAACCTAAAAAACAAGGATAGTAATGAGAAAAAAAAGAGCGCAAAAACGACCAATTCTTCCAGATCCAAAATTTAATGACGTCCAAGTTGCAAGATTTATCAACAATGTTTTGCGACAAGGGAAAAAGCATATTGCACAAGGAATAGTCTATGGAGCGATGGAAAGAATCGAAAAACAGACTTCTCAGAGTGCGTTAGATATTTTTAGGAAAGCAATTGAAAATTCACGTCCATTGTTAGAAGTGCGAGCTAGAAGAGTTGGCGGCGCAACGTATCAAGTTCCTACAGAAGTTCGGCCGGATCGTTCCGAAGCTCTTGCAATGCGTTGGTTAATTGGTTATGCTAAGGAAAGAAAGGACAAATCAATGGCTCTACGACTTGCCTCAGAATTAATTGCCGCTTCGAATAAAGAAGGGGCATCCGTAAAAAAACGAGAAGACGTTCATAAAATGGCGGAAGCAAACAAAGCATTTGCTCATTTCCGGTGGTAATAATAGTAATTCATTCTTAATAGAATATAGAAACAGGAAATTTTTTGTGGCTCGAAGTCATCCGTTAGAACGCGTTCGAAATATTGGTATAATGGCGCATATTGATGCGGGAAAAACCACTACCACCGAGCGAATATTATTTTATACCGGCGTATTACATCGTTTAGGAGAAGTCCATGACGGTACGGCTACAATGGATTGGATGGAGCAGGAAAAGGAACGTGGTATTACAATAACAAGTGCTGCGACAACTTGTTTCTGGAGTAATCACAGGATAAATATTATTGACACGCCTGGACATGTGGATTTCACTGCGGAAGTAGAGCGTTCGTTGAGAGTGTTAGATGGTGCGGTTGCGTTGTTTTGTTCGGTTGGAGGAGTAGAACCACAATCAGAAACAGTTTGGCGGCAAGCAGATAAATATGGAGTTCCGCGAGTAGCATTTGTCAATAAAATGGATCGTGTTGGGGCGGATTTCTTTCATGTGGTAGAAATGATGAAAGAACGTTTGGGGGCAAATGCTGTGCCGGTAAATATTCCGGTAGGCGAGGGCGATATTTTTTCTGGAATTGTTGACCTCATCACAATGAAAGCAAGAATATTCAACGAAACATCTCTTGGAACAACATTTGAGGATATTGATATTCCTCGAGATATGGAAGAAGCGGCAAGAAAATATCGAATCCAACTTCTTGAATCTGTTTCAAGCGAAGATGATACATTGCTTGAAAAATATTTGGATGGAAAAGAAATTACTCCAAGAGAAATTCGAGATGTGTTAAGACGAGCGTGCTTAAAAGTAAGTATTATTCCTGTTTTTTGTGGTTCGTCGTTTAAAAACAAAGGCGTGCAAAATCTTCTTGATGGGATTATAGATTTTCTTCCTTGTCCTTTAGATATCGGCGAAGTAAAAGGTCATCATCCTCATCGTCACGACCATGTAATTCGAAAAATTTCCGACAGCGAAAAATTTGCTGCGCTTGCATTTAAGATTATGACCGACCAATATGTGGGCAAATTAACATTCATTAGAGTGTACTCGGGAGTATTAAAAGCAGGGTCGTATATTTACAATTCCGTCAGTGAACGAAAAGAGAGAATTGGGCGAATATTGCGAATGCATGCAAATCATAGAGAAGATGTTGAAGAAATTTATGCCGGAGAAATTGCAGCGGTAATTGGGTTAAAATCCACGCGAACAGGAGATACGTTAACGTATGAAAGCGACCCCATAATACTTGAGCGAATGGAATTTCCCGAACCGGTTATTTCTGTTGCTATTGAGCCAAAAACAAAAGCAGACCAAGAAAAGTTATCTGAAGCGCTTTCAAAACTATCTGATGAAGACCCAACGTTTCGTGTTTCTTCTGACCAGGAAACGCGACAAACTATTATCAGTGGAATGGGTGAGTTGCATTTGGAAATACTTGTAGATAGAATGAAACGAGAATTCAACGTTCAAGCGAACGTTGGAAGACCACAAGTTGCATATCGGGAAACAATCAAGAAAAAAATTACACACGTCTATAAACACGTTAAACAATCAGGTGGACGTGGACAATTTGCGCATGTAGAAATCGAAGTTGAGCCGAACGAAAAAGGGAAAGGATTTGAATTTATAGACGACATAAAAGGTGGAGTTATTCCAAGAGAATATATTCCTGCTGTAGAAGAAGGAATTGAAGAACAACTTCGAAATGGAATTCTTGCTGGTTATCCCGTAGTAGATATAAAAGCACGTTTATATTACGGCTCCTATCACGAAGTTGATTCCGACGAAATGTCATTTAAGATTGCAGGTTCAATGTGTGCAAGAGAGGCGGGTAGAAAAGCCAATCCTGTTATTCTTGAGCCGTATATGTCCGTTGAAGTGGTAACGCCTGAAGAATATCTTGGCGATGTGCTTGGCGACCTCAATTCACGAAGAGGTTTAATTGAGGGAATGACATTGCGAAAAGATGCGCAGGTGGTAAAAGCACTTGTTCCGCTTGCCGAAATGTTTGGATACGCAACTCGACTTCGTTCAATGTCGCAAGGGCGCGCAATATTTACAATGCAACTCTCGCATTATGCAGAAACACCTAAAAGTGTTTCGGATGAAATTATTGAAAAAATAACCGGCGGAAAAGCACAAGCCGCATAACAAGTTTTCTTATTGATTTTATTCACTATTTTTTCCAAATTAAGGAGTAATCATTATGGCAAAAGAGAAATTTGACCGTAGTAAACCACACGTTAATATAGGAACCATTGGTCACGTTGACCATGGAAAAACAACATTAACAGCCGCTATCACAATGGTACTGGCAAAAAAAGGACTTTCGCAGGTTCGTACGTTTGATAGTATTGACAATGCACCGGAAGAACGAGAGCGCGGCATTACCATTGCAACCGCTCACGTTGAATATTCGACTGCAAACCGTCATTACGCACACGTTGATTGTCCTGGGCACGCAGATTATATTAAGAATATGATTACCGGCGCAGCACAAATGGATGGTGCAGTGCTTGTTGTTGCTGCGACAGATGGTCCAATGCCTCAAACGCGCGAACATATTCTTCTCGCACGTCAAGTTGGTGTACCAAGAGTTGTTGTATTTATGAATAAATGTGACGCTGTCGACGACTCTGAGTTGTTAGACTTGGTAGAACTTGAACTTCGCGACTTGTTAAAGAAATATGAATTTCCTGGAGATGAAATTCCTATTATTCGAGGTTCGGCGTTGAAAGCGATGGAAGGTGCATTAAAACCTGATGCAAAAATGGATGATCCCGCTTTTAAATGTATTGAAGAACTAATGAATGCAGTAGATTCATACGTTCCGATCCCAAAACGAGACGTGGACAAGCCGTTTTTGATGCCTATTGAAGATGTGTTTTCTATTACAGGACGCGGAACCGTTGGGACGGGACGTGTAGAGCGTGGACACGCAAAAGTTGGAGACGAAGTCGAAGTTATTGGTCTTGGAGCCCATAAAAAAACAGTTGTAACTGGCGCAGAAATGTTTCGTAAAGAATTAGACGAGGTACGCGCTGGCGACAATGCAGGATTGTTGTTACGCGGTGTTGAAAAAACGGACTTGGAACGAGGAATGGTCGTTGCGAAACCCGGCTCGATTACACCACATAAAAAATTTAATGCTCAGGTGTACGTTTTGAAAAAAGAAGAAGGTGGACGACATACGCCGTTTTTCAACGGGTACCGTCCTCAGTTTTATTTCAGAACAACTGATGTTACGGGTGTGATTCAGATGCCTGCAGGCGTGGAAATGATTATGCCCGGTGACAATGTTGATAATCTTACTTGCGAACTGATAACAACGATTGCAATGGAAGAAGGATTGCGATTTGCGGTTCGTGAAGGAGGACGCACTATTGGCGCAGGTGTTGTATCAAAGATTATTGAATAACAAACGAAGCACGTTTCATGAGCGGTCAAAAAATTCGAATCAAGTTAAAATCGTTCGACCATCATTTAATTGATAAATCTGCAGAAAAGATTATCAAAACAGTGAAGTCGACGGGAGCGGTTGTTGCGGGACCAATCCCGCTTCCAACGAAACGAACGGTTTACACAGTATTACGTTCACCGCATGTTGATAAGAAATCGCGCGAACAGTTTGAAACGAGAATTCATAAAAGAGTTATTGACATTCTCGGTTCTTCAAACAAAACGGTTGATGCGCTTACCAAACTTGATTTGCCCGCTGGTGTCGAAGTAGAAATTAAATAGTTATGCTCATATTCAACCAATGAATGGAATATTAGGAAAAAAATTAGGTATGATGCGTTTCTTCACAGAAAACGGAGAAGCGTTTCCCTGTACTGTAATTGAAGCAGGCCCTTGTCGTGTTGTTCAGGTAAAGACAATTGATACCGATGGATACAATGCCGTACAGCTTGGTTTCATTGACAAACTTGAACGCTTGGTGAACAAACCAATGGCTGGTCATTTTCGAAAAGCAGGAATAATGCCCGCGAGAAAATTAAAAGAATTTCGAGAAGAAAATGTATCTGAAGTAAAAGCGGGAATGGAAGTCAACGTTAGTGAAATCGTATCTGTCGGCGACTATGTAAAAATAGTTGGAACATCAAAAGGGCGTGGATTTCAAGGGGTTGTAAAACGTCATCATTTTGGCGGAGGAAAAAAAACACACGGTCAGAGCGACCGCGTGCGCGCTCCAGGTTCAATAGGTTCGTCATCGTATCCTTCTCGAGTATTTAAAGGAATGAGAATGGCAGGAAGAATGGGTAGCGAACGCGTTTCAGTAAAGAACTTAAAAGTCATTAAGGTTATACCTGAATCGAATATATTATTTGTGCATGGTTCAGTTCCCGGGCACATCAATAGTTACGTAGAAATTTATAAAGCGAAGTAAAATGGAACTTGAAGTGTATAAAAAAAACGGTTCGCCGAGCGGAGAAAAAATATCGCTTTCGCCGGAAGTATTTGAAATTGAGCCGCATCAGCACGCAATGTATGAAGCGGTAAAATCATTTCTTGCAAATCAACGACAAGGAACGAATAAAACAAAAACTCGCGGTGAGGTTGCCGGCTCTGGAAAGAAATTGTGGAAACAAAAACATACTGGTCGCGCGCGAATGGGCTCGGCACGTTCTCCGCTTTGGAAAGGTGGCGGAACAATTTTTGGACCGCAGCCAAGAGATTATCGGTTCGACCTCCCGAAAAAAATCAAGCGACTTGCAAGAAAATCTGCGCTCAGTTATATGGCAAAAAATTCCAGCATAAAAATCATTGAAGATTTTACGTTTGAAGAACCGAAAACCAGGCAAATGGCGGATGTGCTTAAAGCGTTGAACATTGACGGAAAGAAAACGCTCTTGCTAACACAATCCGCTGATAATAATATTCTTCGCGCAGGAAGGAATATCCCGTCGTTGCAAATTCTTGAAGCCCGAAAAGCATCAACGTACGAAATATTGAAATGTGAAATAGTTTTGTTTCAACAAAGCGCTATTGCTGCAATTGAGCAATCATTCGGAGGGAGTGAACAATGATTGGAATTTTGCATCGTCCCATTGTTACAGAAAAAATGACGCGTATGGGAGAAAAGGGACAGTACGCATTTGAAGTGGATCTCCACGCAAATAAAATAGAAATAAAGCGTGCTATAGAAAAAAAATTTAACGTGAACGTAGAAAGTGTTCGCACAATGTCAGTAAAAGGAAAAACGAAATCACAGATGACCAAGCGTGGTCGTTTTGTTGGTAAAACACGACATTGGAAAAAAGCAAATATCACCTTGAAAAAAGGTGACAAAATAGAATTCTTCGAAAATATCTAAGGAACTATATCCGATGGGAATTCGACAGTTAAAGCCAAATACACCCGGAACGCGGCATGCAATATTGCCTACATTTGATGAGATAACAAAATCGTATCCCGAAAAATCTCTCATCAAAATTCTTCCCAGCACTGGGGGGCGAAACAATAATGGACATATTACCTCACGACATCGTGGCGGACGTCATAAACGGTTTTATCGTATTATAGATTTTAAAAGAGAAAAGCGTGGCGTTGCGGCAAAGGTTACTGCTATTGAATATGACCCAAATCGTAATGCACGTATTGCTTTACTTCTTTATGCTGATGGCGCGCGAGCATATATACTTGCCCCAGATGGATTAAAAACAGATGCGGAAGTTTTTGCTGGTCCGGATGCAGACATAAAAGTTGGCAACGCTCTTCCACTTTCAAAAATTCCGGTTGGAACATTTGTTCATAACATTGAACTAAAGCCGGGAAAAGGCGGACAACTCGCACGAAGCGCGGGAACATCAGCGCAATTGATTGCAAAAGAGAATGAAAAAATTCAGATTAAACTTCCTTCCGGACGAGTTGTAACAGTTTCGGAAAATTGTTATGCAACGGTTGGAATTGTAGGAAATCTTGACCACTTCAATATCAGTTATGGAAAAGCTGGAAGAATACGATGGTTGGGAATTCGCCCGCAATCGCGAGGAGTAGTGCAGAATCCCGTTGACCATCCACACGGTGGAGGTGAAGGAAAATCACCGCAAGGCAATCCTCACCCGGTTTCGCCTTGGGGCTGGAAAACCAAAGGTTATAAAACTGTACGAAAGAAAAATAAATAATAATTCGTTGTTTAGTTTTTTGAGAAGAAACAAATAGTTTGTAGAAAAAAATGTCTCGTTCAATTAAAAAAGGTCCGTTTGTAGACCCAAAGTTAGAAAAAAAAGTTAAAGCGATTTCCGGCGGGCAAAAAAAAGTTATCAAAACGTGGTCTCGCGCATCAACGATTACGCCGGATTTTATTGGGCATACGTTTGCAATTCACAATGGCAATAAATTTATCCCCGTGTATATTCACGAAGGAATGGTAGGTCATAAACTTGGTGAATTTGCACCAACTCGTATCTTTCGCGGGCATCCGGGAATGAAAAGTGAAGCGACAACGAAAGCATAAGAGAAATTCAATGGAAGCACGCGCAATTAAACGATATACAAATTCTTCGCCTCGAAAAATGATGCTGATTGTAGATATGATTCGAGGAAAAAATGTTGAAGAAGCATTAACAATGCTCCATTTTTCAACAAAGCATGCTTCAAAAGTATGCGAAAAAACACTTCGTTCTGCGGTGTCAAATTTACAACAGAAAGAAGAAAAAACACGTATTTCTTCAGAACAATTATATGTAAAAGAAGCATATGTGAATCAGGCGCCAACGCTGAGGCGTATTCTTCCCGCGCCGATGGGAAGAGCGTTTCGCATCCGCAAACGTTCGCATCACTTAACATTGGTTGTTGCCGATATTCAGTCAAAGAAAGGTAAAAAATAAATATGTTACATTATACTTTTTCTACCGAGGAGTAACATTGGGTCAAAAAACACATCCGATTGGTTTTCGCCTTGGAGGAATTCGTTCATGGGATTCGAATTGGTATTCGAGTAAGAAAGAATTTTCTCATCAATTACAGGAAGATTTGAATCTTCGAAAATATGTTTTTAACCGTTTGAAGAAAGCGGGTGTTGGGCGAGTACTTATCGAACGGAAAGCGAAACGCCTTGAGGTTACAATTTTTACTTCGCGACCAGGAATAGTTATCGGAAGAAGTGGAAAAGACATCCAGTTGTTAGAAGGGGAACTATGCAAAATTTCAAACAAAGAAATAAAAGTTTTAATCCAAGAAATTAAACGTCCAGAGTTGGATGCGACATTAGTGGGAGAACAAATTGCACAACAAATTGAAGGTCGTGTAACGGTTCGTCGCGCGATGAAAGGCGCAATGATGGCGGCAATGCGAATGGGGGCGATGGGAATACGCGTGATGTGTTCCGGTCGTTTGGGGGGAGCAGAAATTGCGCGCGCTGAACAATACAAGGAGGGACGAATTCCGTTGGGGACGTTGCGTTCCGATATAGATTTTTATCGCGCAACCGCAAATACGGTTTATGGAGCAATCGGCGTGAAAGTGTGGATTTGTCGCGGAGATATTTTGGAAGTAAAACG
Source organism: Ignavibacteria bacterium (assembly GCA_016873775.1). NCBI lineage: Bacteria > Pseudomonadati > Ignavibacteriota > Ignavibacteria > Ignavibacteria bacterium. Next base: position 27,555 of record VGWC01000012.1, read on the forward strand.
AGATACCAATTGATTTTTAGCAACAATGTTAGCACCGAAAAGAGTTAAATACCGAAAAGAACAACGGGGAAGAATGAAGGGAATTGCTACGCGAGGAGCGTACCTTTCCTTTGGTGATTATGGTTTAAAGGCAATGCAACCAGGATGGATAACGCAGCGGCAAATAGAAGCGTGTCGTGTTACTCTCAGTAGAATGATGAAGCGTGAGGGAAAACTCTGGATTCGTATTTTTCCATCAAAACCTGTTTCCAAAAAACCTGCGGAAACGCGTATGGGAAGCGGAAAGGGAATCGTAGAATTTTGGGTTGCCTCTGTTGAGCCGGGAAGAATTTTATTTGAACTCGGCGGAGTAACGCGCGAAATAGCAGAAGAAGCGTTTAAGAATGCATCGCATAAACTTCCAATAAGAACAAAAGTTGTATCTCGAATCGGTTTGTAAAATAATAAAAAAATGAAGCCATTGGAAATTCGACAAATGTCGGAAAAAGAATTAACGGAGCGAATTCGTAGCGAAGAAGAAATGCTTGCACAGTTAAAATTTCGACTTGCTACACACCAATTAGAGAGTCCGATAAAAGTCCGCGTAGTGCGTCGCGATATTGCGCGTATGAAAACCATTCTTCGCGAACGCCAACGTGCACAACAGAATAAGAAATAAGCATATACGATGCAAGAAGTTCAACCAAAACGAAAATTACGTAAATTAAGAACGGGCGTTGTTGTAAGCGACGTCAACGAAAAAACTATTGTTGTAAAAATAGAACGTCAAGTGCCACATCCGATTTACCGAAAGTATCAGAAAAAGACTACCAAATTTATGGCGCACGACGAAAAGAACGATGCTCATATAGGAGATACGGTAACAATTATGGAAACTCGTCCCCTCAGCGCGCGGAAACGATGGCGATTGGTAGAAATTGTTAAACGTGCAAAATAATCAAGAAAGTGTACGATGATTCAAGAAGAAACAAATTTAGTAGTCGCAGATAATTCTGGGGCCAAAAAAGTACGGTGTATTCGTATTCTTGGTGGTCATGAAAGACGATATGCAGGAGTTGGTGATGTTATCGTTGTTTCTGTAAAAAGTGCGATTCCCGGAGCAGAAGTTAAAAAAGGAGAAGTGCATAAAGCGGTTGTTGTGCGAACGACAAAAGAAACGAAACGAAAAGACGGTTCATTTATACGATTCGATGACAACGCGGCGGTGATTCTGAACGCGCAAGGAGAACCTCGAGGAACGAGAATATTCGGGCCGGTTGCACGTGAGTTGCGTGATAGACAGTATATGAAAATTATTTCTTTAGCACCAGAAGTTTTGTAATTAAAGACCGATGAAAGTTCATAAAAACGATACAGTAGTTATTGTTGCGGGAAATGACCGAGGGAAAACCGGGCGCATTCTCAAGGTGTTCCGAGATGATTCACGTGTCATTGTTGAAGGAGTGAAAGTTATAACGCGCCATTCGCGAAAAACTCAGAAAAATCCTCAAGGTGGAAGAACGCAACGTGAAGGTCCTATACATGTTTCCAATGTGATGGTTGTTTGTCCAAAATGTAACCAACCATCGAGACTTGGAAGAAAGCAAGTTTCGGATGTTACAACAGGACGCAAAACAATGATGCGTGTTTGCAAAAGTTGTGAAGAAATGTTTTAAACAGAGACAAGAAAACAATGGCGAAAGAAAAAACACAACCGAAAGAAAAATCAAAAGTAGCAACGAAGGATGCGCCGGAAGAAACAATTCCGCCGCGCTTGAAACTATTATGGAAAGATACTATCGTTTCTGCTTTGATGAAGAGATTTGAATTTCATAATATTATGCAGGTTCCGAAGTTAGAACGGATTGCGTTGAATGTTGGCATTGGTAAAGCGATGCAGCAAGACGCCAAAATTCTCGAAGTTGTTACCAAAGAATTAGAACAAATTGTCGGGCAAAAACCGGTCGTAACGAAAGCCAAAAAATCTATTTCTAACTTCAAACTTAGAGAAGGCATGCCCGTTGGAGTGCGCGTAACCTTGCGTGGAGCGCGAATGTATGAATTTCTTGACAGGTTTATTAATATTGCAATACCACGAATCAGAGATTTTCGCGGATTATCTGATAAATCGTTTGATGGACGAGGAAACTATACAACAGCAGTGAAAGAACAAGTAGTATTTCCGGAAATAGATGTTGATAAAGTAACGAAATTATTTGGAATGGATATCACAATAGTAACAACGGCACGCACAGATGAAGAATCGTATGAATTGTTAAAAGCGTTTGGAATGCCGTTTGTAAAGCGTCAACAAATCATTGAAGCAAAGACAGCATAACACGAGAAAGGAAACGTATATTTATGGCGCGATTAGCAATGCGGGAAAAAGCAAAAAAAACACCACGATTCCAAGTTCGCAAACACAACAGATGCAGTATGTGCGGAAGACCGCGTTCGTATATAAGAAGATTTGGTATTTGTCGCTTATGTTTTCGCCATCTTGCATTAGAGGGAAAAATTCCAGGCATTCAAAAAGCCAGTTGGTAATTTTTTCATAACCACGGAGAAGTTTTGATTTTTAAGATTAAGTATGCATTCTGACCCAATAGCAGATTATTTAACGAGAGTACGAAATGCGTTACGCGCAGGACGAAAAGTTGTTGATATTCCATCTTCAAATGTAAAGCGTTCTATATCCGACGTGCTCATGAAGCAAAAATTTATTGATAGTTACGAAGTTATCAACGATACTTCAAAAAAAACTATTCGAATTAAGTTAAAGTATTTTGAAGGACAATCGGTTATTTCTGGATTGCGCAGAATCAGCAAACCCGGACTTCGAATTTACAGTTCATCAGACGAATTGCCCCGCGTAATGAATGGCTTAGGCATTTCTATTGTTTCCACTTCAAAAGGCGTGCTGTCCGATAAAGATGCGCGAGCAATTGGAGTCGGCGGCGAAGTGTTGTGCTACATTTGGTAACTAAATTGAATCAGTAAAAGAATATGTCTCGTATAGGTCGAAAACCGATAGCAATTCCATCGGGTGTTGAGATAAAAAAAACAGGAACCTTGCTTTCCGTCAAAGGTCCAAAAGGAACGCTTTCTGCGAATGTACACATGTCGGTCAATGTAGAACAAAACAAGAATGAGTTATTTTGTACGGTTTCGGAAACGACAAAATTTGTTAAAGCGTTGCATGGATTATGGCGAGCCAATCTCAATAATATGATACTTGGTGTAACCAATGGGCATGAAAAAAAATTGGAAATCATTGGCGTTGGATATAAAGCGGAAATCCTAGGAAAACGCATACGACTTTTGTTAGGTTTTTCGCACCCGATATTACTTTCGGTACCGGATGGAATTACTATTAAAACACCGACACCAACTTCTATCGTTATCAATGGTGCAGATAAAACATTGGTTGGTCAAGTAGCGGCAAAAATACGTTCGTTTCGTCCGCCAGAACCATATAAAGGAAAAGGCGTTCGTTATGCGGGTGAATACGTTCGTAAGAAAGCAGGAAAAGCAGCGGCAACCGCAGGAAAGTAATTTTTGAAGAATATTTTTTTAGTAGTATGATTATCAAAAGCCGCAGTATTGCGAGACGAAAAATTCAAGTGCGTGTTCGAAAGAAAATTTCCGGAACGTCAGAGCGACCAAGATTATGTGTCTATCGAAGTTTGCTACATATCTATGCGCAAATAATAGATGATACTATGGGAAATACGCTTTGCTCAACGTCAACTCTTTCTCCATCGCTTTCGGAACAATTGAAAGAAGTCAAAGGAAAGATGAACATATCCAAGATAGTTGGAAAAGAAATTGCACGAGTTGCATTGGAAAAAAACATCACACGCGTTGTGTTTGACCGAAGTGGATATTTATTCCACGGGAATATAAAATCGCTTGCTGATGGCGCGCGCGAAGGTGGATTGAAGTTTTAAAATACGCATAACAAGTTGAGAATACAATCTCCGCGAAAGTATGTTGTCGTTGCCGAGTCGTCTAATGGCAGGACACCGGCCTTTGGAGCCGTTTGTGGAGGTTCGAATCCTCCCTCGGCAGCATAAGAATATTATTTTCAAATAACTCTTTAAAAAGAAAAACAACATTGTTACGAATAAAAGCAAATGAACTGAATTTGAGAGACCGTTTAGTTCACGTTGGACGAACGACGAAAGTAGTCAAAGGTGGCAAACGTATGGGATTTAGTGCTATTGTAGTTGTTGGCGACGGCAATGGGCACATTGGCGTTGGTCTTGGGAAGGCGCGCGAAGTAAGTAATGCAATCGCAAAAGGAAATGAAGATGCGAGAAAAAATATTGTAAAAGTACATATTCTCAAAGGCACTGTTCCTCATACAGTCATTGGGAAATATGGTGCGGCGCGAGTGATGTTGAAGCCGGCATCACCGGGAACGGGAATTATTGCAGGGGGCGGAGTTCGCGCAGTTGTTGAATCTGCCGGCATTAAAGATATACTTACGAAATCCGTAGGCGTTTCTCAAAATCCTCACAATATTGTAAAAGCAACTTTAAATGCATTAATGACGTGTGTTGACCCGTTGACTGTTTCTCAGCGCCGTGGGATTTCGTTGAAAGAATTGTTTGGAACAATACGAAAACCAAATATTGAAACTGCGCTTGAAGCGGAAGAAACAACGGTAAATTAAGTGTACAATTATGTCGGAAAAGAAAATTAAAATTACACAAACTAAAAGTATTGCAGATACGTTGGATAACCACAAACGCACTATTATTGCACTTGGTTTAGGTCGCCCAAACTACTCAGTGATTAAAAACGATACTCCCCAAATACGTGGAATGGTAAAGAGAGTAAGTTACTTAGTGAGAGTTGAAGAAGTAGCATAGGTAATATTTCTAAAAGATTTTTATATGTCAAATATTTTAAGCAATCTACGCCCGGCTAAAGGTGCGATAAAAAAACGTAAGCGAATTGGGCGAGGACAAGGAAGCGGTCACGGTGGAACATCAACACGCGGGCATAAAGGACAGCATTCAACAACTGGCGGGAAAAAACTGAAAGCGTGGTTTGAAGGCGGTCAGATGCCGTTGGTACGTCGTATTCCGAAGTTTGGTTTCAATAATCCGTTTCGAGTCGAATACCAAATCGTCAATGTTTCGCGGTTAGAAGAATTATCGGATGCTGGAAAATTTTCGGATGGAAACGTAACGCCGGAAATTCTTTTTGCAACAGGTGCGGTTGCGAAAAGAACGACGCCGATAAAAATTCTTGGCGATGGCGATTTGAAAACAAAACTTACTGTTTCTGCCAACGCATTCAGTAAGTCAGCAAAAGAAAAAATTATCGCAGCAGGCGGAACGATAACAGAGATATAATTTCCAATGGCAACGCAATTACGAGAAAGTTTTCGGAATATTTTTAAGATTGAAGAATTACGGATTCGAATTCTTTATACGCTTTTTATTCTATTTATCGTTCGAGTTGGTGCGCATATAACACTTCCGGGAATTGATACAACAATACTTGAAAAAGCGGTTGCCCAAAGCCGTAGTTCAAATACGCTTTTTGGTTTATATGATTTATTTGTCGGAGGCGCATTTTCCAACGCCGCAATTTTTGCGTTGGGAATAATGCCGTATATCAGTTCTTCCATTGTTATTCAGTTACTTGGCGCAGTGTTTCCGTACTTCCAAAAACTATCGAAAGAAGGTGGAGAAGAAGGAAGAAATAAACTCAATCAGTATACGCGCTATGGAACGGTGCTCATTTCTCTGATGCAGGGATGGGGTGTAAGTCAATATTTGTTAAGTTTGCACTCAGATGGGCAAACGATCATTGCCGACGGAACAAGTGAATTCGTGTTCGTAGTCAGTACGGTTATCGTGCTTACTGCTTCAACAATTTTTATTATGTGGTTAGGAGAACGCGTAACGGAACGGGGTATTGGTAACGGTATATCATTGATAATTTTTGTCGGAATAATAGCGCAGTTTCCGATTTCATTATGGGAAGAATTTCAACTTGTTGCCACTGGAAATCGAGGACTTATTGTCGAAATGATAATTCTTGTGTTGATGTTTTTTATTATTGCCGGTGTCGTAATGGTTACGCAAGGAACACGAAGAATTCCCGTGCAATATGCAAAACGTGTTGTTGGGAAAAGAATGTACGGAGGCGTAACACAGTATATTCCGATGAAAGTAATAGCCGCAGGAGTAATGCCGATTATTTTTGCACAAGCGATTATGTTTATCCCATCAACGGTGTTCACATTTTTCCCCGATTCCGATAGTGCATTTATGCAAACACTGCAGTCGCATTTTTCCTATACATCATTTACGTATTCGTTTATTTATGCAGTATTGATTGTCTTCTTTACGTATTTTTATACGGCGGTAATTTTCAACCCGAAAGATGTTGCAGATAATATGCAAAAACAAGGCGGATTTATTCCTGGGATTCGTCCGGGCAAACATACATCGGATTTTATTGACGGCGTACTGACCAAAATTACACTTCCCGGTTCAATTTTTCTTGCCATCATCGCCATTCTTCCAGCATTTATGGTACGCTTTGGAGTAAGTAGCAATTTTGCAAGTTTCTTCGGCGGAACAAGTTTGCTTATTATTGTTGGCGTTGCATTAGATACGCTGCAGCAAATAGAGTCGCACTTATTGATGCGTCATTATGATGGTTTTATGAAAGGCGGAAAGATTCGCGGAAGACGTGGATAATGAGGAGGGTGTATGGGGAAAATCATCCTCAAGACACAGCGCGAAATTGAATTAATGCGCGAAAGCGGAAGGATTGTTTCTGCGGCGTTGCGATTGTTAGAAGGATTTATTAAACCGGGAGTTACAACAAAAGAATTGGATGTCATTGCTGACGATTTTATTTCTTCCGAAGGTGGAATTCCGATTTTCAAAGGATATACAAAGGGTGGAAAAGGAAGATTCCCGGCAAGCATTTGCACATCGGTTGATGATGTCGTAGTTCACGGAATCCCTTCTTCGCATCGCAGACTTCAGGAAGGAGAAATTGTATCGCTTGATGTCGGAGTAATAAAAAACGGATATGTTGCTGATGGTGCGTGGACTTTTGCAGTAGGTTCAATTTCTCCGGAGAAAGAACGTTTGATGCGTATTACGCAAGAAGCGCTCTTTGTTGGAATAGAAAAAGCAATTGCGTATAAACAACTTCACGATATATCTTCTGCTGTGCAACAGTATGTAGAAAACAATGGTTATTCAGTCGTTCGGGATTTAGTTGGACACGGAGTCGGTCGCACGCTCCACGAAGACCCGCCGGTTCCTAATTTTGGAAAACAAGGTGAAGGTCCGAAAATGCATGTAGGGATGACGATAGCAATTGAACCTATGGTCAACAGTGGAAGTCCTAAAGTTTATACTGACGGCGATGGTTGGTCGGTTCGGACGGAAGACGGATTGCCATCAGCGCACTTTGAACATACGGTTGCAATAACAAACGGGCAACCAGATATTTTAACTTTATAAAAAATATTGCGTTATGGGAAAGCAAGGTCCTATCCGAATGGATGGAGTTATCAAAGACACACTACCCAATGCTTCATTCAACGTTGAACTGGAAAATGGACATATCGTACACGTACATATTTCCGGAAAAATGCGAATGAATTACATTAAAATCCTTGTCGGCGATAAAGTAACAGTAGAATTATCGCCGTACGATTTAACACGCGGAAGAATTATCTACCGATATAAATAAACATAAACGTTATGAAAGTTCGTTCATCTGTAAAAAAAATTTGCGAAAATTGCAAAATCATTCGACGTAATGGAGTTGTGCGTGTCATTTGTAAAAATCCCAAACACAAACAACGTCAAGGATAATTTTTTCATTTTAATAAGCAACAGTAAACAATGGCTCGTATTGCAGGAGTAGATTTACCTAAAAATAAACGTTCGATAGTCGGTTTAACCTATATCTATGGAATAAGCACATCAAGCGCAAAGAAAATTCTTGCCGCCGCCGGTGTTCCGGAATCAACAAAAATCGGCGAACTGGATGATAAACAGATAACCAAAATTCGTCAAATCATCACCGGTGAATACAAGGTTGAAGGAGCATTACGCAGCGAAGCGCAGATGCGCATCAAGCGTTTGATGGATATTAATACCTATCGCGGATTACGACATCGCAAAGGATTACCCGTGCGCGGACAACGAACACGCACGAACTCCCGCACACGCAAAGGAAAGCGAAAAACAGTTGCTGGCAAAAAGAAAGCATTAGCGAAGAAATAATTTTTAATCTGAAGTTTTATAGTATCTACACATGTCCACGGTAACAAAAAAGAAAAAGAAAACTCTTGCGGATGTGAATGGCAAAGTTTTTGTTAAAGCCACATTCAATAATGTTCACGTAACCATTACGGATATTTACGGTAATGTTGTAAGTTGGTCCACTGCGGGAAGAAACGGCTTTAAAGGTTCACGGAAAAATACACCGTATGCAGCGCAAGTTTCTGCAGAAGCCGCCGCAAAAGAAGCATTCGATGCAGGGCTTCGGAAAGTAGAAGTGTATGTTAAAGGACCAGGTTCTGGAAGGGAAGCGGCGATTCGTTCTATGTTCACTGCGGGTTTGGAGATAACGCAAATTCGGGATATTACGCCAATGCCTCACAACGGTTGTCGTCCGCCGAAAAAGAGACGAGTATAATTTTTTTCTAACGATTTGAAATAAGTTTTTTTTTGACAACATTCATTTATGGCAAGATATACTGACCCTTGTTGCAGATTGTGCCGCAGAGAGAACCAAAAGTTATTCTTAAAAGGTACACGATGCTTTACAGAAAAATGTCCCGTTGACCGTCGAGGAGTTCCTCCGGGACAACATGCATTGGAACGAAAGCGGGCAAAAGTTTCTGAATATGGAGTTCAACTTCGAGAGAAACAGAAGATTCGTACGTTCTATGGTATATTGGAACGACAGTTTCAAAACTATTTTGACAAAGCCCAACGTAAAACTGGACGCACAGGAGAAACTCTTATTCAACTTCTTGAAAGCCGATTTGATAACGTTGTCTATCGTTTAGGTTTTGCTCCATCACGGAAAGCGGCTCGACAATTAATAGTTCACGGACATTTTTTATTGAATAACAAAAAAGCCGATATTCCCTCTATTCTCTTGCGTCCGGGAGATGAAGTTCAAGTTCGGGATAAAAGTAAAAAAATGGAATTTATCCACGAATCAATGAAACGGATGAAAGAAAATATATTGATGCCGTGGCTCAATTTGGATAAAGGCGCGATGCGGGGAACATTTCTCAATCATCCTCAACGCGCAGACGTTCCTTTGAATGCAAACGAACAACTTGTCGTTGAATTGTATTCGAAGTAGAAATATTACATAGGGTTTTTCTTTTACAACTAACATTTTCTTATGGCAACAATTTCAGTTCAAATGCCAACAAAAATCGAAGAAGACGAAAGCGTCAAGTCTCCGACGTTTGGCAGATTTATCCTTCAACCGTTAGAAAAAGGTTTTGGCGTAACGGTAGGAAATGCATTTCGCCGAGTCATCCTTTCATCGCTTCCCGGGCAAGCGTTCACATCCATTCGCATTGAAGGCATACAACACGAATTTTCTACTCTTCCCGGAGTTGCTGAAGATATCAGTGAATTGATCCTGAATTTCAAACAAGTGCGGATGAAACTGAATGACAAAAAACTCAGCCGCATCGAACTCAATTTCAAAGGCAAACGCGAAGTAAAAGCCGCCGACATTGCAGAATTATATCCCGATTTAGAAATACTCAATCCAGAACTGCATATTGCTTCGTTGACAACAAACGCTGCGCATTTGTTCGCAGAACTTACGATTGGTCGCGGGCGAGGTTACGTTTCGTCAGATGAACAAAAAATTCCCGACGCTCCGGTTGGCACTATTACGATGGATTCCATCTATACACCGATAAAAAATGTGCATTATACAATAGAAGCCACACGCGTAGGACAACAAACCGACTTTGAAAAATTATTGCTCAAAATTGAAACGGATGGTTCTATTACACCGGAAGAATCAGTAATAACCGCAGGGAAAATTTTACGTGACCATATTCAGTTGTTTATTGCTCTCAGCGGCGAAAAAGAACCTGAGACCGTTACTGTCGAAGAACTTTCCGAGCATACTCGCGTCAAAAAAATACTCATGACTCCTATTGACGAAATACTACTCTCCGTACGGTCGCGCAATTGTTTGCAAGCGGCAAATATCAGAACCATTGGCGAGTTGGTTTCGCGCGATGAAGGAGAATTGCTCAACGTCCGAAATTTCGGAAGAAAATCGTTAAGCGAACTTTCCGATATTGTTACTGGGTTTGGACTGAGTTTTGGAATGGATGTGGAAAAATATCTTCACGAAACAAAAGAATAATTGTAGAACTCTTTTTTATACCTATCGAAGAATTGTATGCGTCATAGAAAATCCGGAAGGAAACTAAAACGAACCTCGAGCCATCGCAAAGCGTTATTATGCGCGCTCGCAACCGCATTATTCCGGAGTAAACGTATTCGGACAACCGTTGCAAAAGCGAAAGAAGCGCGAATGTTTGTTGAACCGATGATTACTCGCGCGAAAAATGCTGTTGCAACCGAAACTGCAGAATCAAAAAACGTTCACGCTCGTCGCGAGGTTTTCCGTTTCATTAAAGATCGAGATGTTGTTCTCGAACTGTTTAATGTCATTGCTCCGAAAGTTGCCAATCGCGCGGGAGGATATACACGTGTCGTCAAACTTGGACAGCGGTACGGTGATGCTGCCGAAGTTGCAATTCTTGAATTAGTTGATTTCAGCACAGAGCAAAAGTTTGCTGCACCTAAAAAAGCGGCAAAGAAAAAAGAAATATCTGCGCCAAACGCGGATTAGTATAACATTTTAATTCCCTCTGTACCAATAGAGTCAGTCGTTAGATTGACTCTTTTGCTTTTTGTAAGAAACCTGCCTGTTGTTAGTAAAGTAGGTTTTTCTCTTTCGCCTACTTTATCAGCAAAAGTTTCTTCGTTTCACCGTAAGACAAAATTCCGTTTTGTCCACCATTTCACTGAATAATTTCCACGGAATTTCCAAATATTATTGATACGCTCCTCCTACTCCGACAAGTTCTTCCAATGCGCGAAATGCATCAAGAGCCTTTTCAGGATTGTTTGCAATAACATTTCTCAAATGTCGAATCCATGCCCGCAATCGTTCCTCTTCTGAAATTGTTGTCATTACAGTTCCGCCGCCTTTTCCAAAAAATTCTGTGGAATCCCCGCTTACGAATAATTTTTTTGCCTCTGTAAAAAAATCTTAGGGAAAAAAAGTAGGAAGTTTTCGCTTCAATTCTAAAGTAAACAAAAAAACCTTCAAGGTTTTCAAAACATTGAAGGTTTATGTTTTCCTACTCATCGCAGATTCGAGCGTTTCGATTACGGCATCGGCGGAATGTTCCCAGTTAAATTTCTTTGCCCATTGAAGCGCGTTCATTTCAAATCGCAAGCGTAGGGTCTCGTTTTTTAACACGAGAAAAATTTTTTCAGCAAGTTGCCTAATGTTTCCATAATCGAATAGGAATCCTGTTTCGTTATCCATTACGGATTCGCGAAGTCCCTGCACATTGCTTGCAACGCATACTGTTCCGCACGCATTCGCTTCGATAACCGTAAGTCCCCATCCCTCTTTCGCCGATGGCTGAACGACGAGGTGCATCGTTTGCAGGAGTTCTACTTTTTTTTCTTCGGAAACAAATCCACTGAAATGCACGGAGTTTTCGAGTTGCAGTTCGTGAACAATTTTTTCCAGTTCTGGTTTGTAATCGCCGTCGCCGACAATGAGAAATTCTGCTTCGTGGATTTCTTTTTTTACTATGGCAAATGCGCGAATGGCGTGTTCAATGCTTTTATATTTTTTTAATCGTCCGAGGAATCCAATGCGTGGGGTTTTTAATTTTGCAATTCCGGTTTGTTTGAATTTTGAATGGTCAACGCAATTATAGGCAAACGAAAAATTTCTGCGGGAAAACCCGAGATGTTCCATTTCCTTTGCCGTGCTTTCAGAGACAACCATCATCGGAGTATTGTTATATACTGGAAGAAGAAGTTTTTCGGATAAGGAAACGTAGGATGCGGCGAGGAAATGAGTTTCAAGAAAAATGCTGTTCCCGAAAAGATGGTGAACGATTCCGACAATCGGTTCTTTCACGAAGAGTGGAGTGTAGAACGGAATTTTGTTAATGTCGTCAACGACAACATCAAATTTTTTTTGGAATATTTTTTTGTAAAAAACGGGAACAGCAAAGTTGAAAAGATTTCTGTTCCCGCGTCGGATGATTGTTATGTCGTCAATAACTTCTTCGCGCGGCGCATTTTCAAACGAAGAACAAAATAGCGTAACGCGATGGTTTCGTTTTGCAACACGGGAAAATATTTCGTGAAGATGTACTTCTGCTCCTCCGCCGAGCGGATTGCGGATATCTTGCCAGTTTAAAATAAGAATGTTCAAACAACGAAGAAGCGAGAATTATTTTAGCGAATCGTTTTGATTGCCGGATGCGATACGCTTTTCGAGAGATTGGATTTGTGCATCTATTCCTTTGTCGTTTGGTCGTTTCGTTTTCAAATCGTTGAGTACGTTGAGCGCTTTTTTCCATTCGCTTTTTTCGATGTAAATATCGAGGAGAAATCTATAGGGACTGTAGTATCCGGTAAGTTCGCCTTCGTTGTTGTCAATCAAGCGAAGACATTCGGTCTCGAGCGCGTTGGCGTATTCTTCTGCGCGTTTTGCATTTCCTACGCGTTGGAAGAATAAACGCACGTCTCCCATAATTCGCCAATCCATCGGTATAACAGCGCGCGGTATGACTTTTTCCATTCGTTCCAATACTTCGTTTGCTTTTACGTTATCGTTTTTTGTTTGCGAATATTCGATGGCAAGCCGAAGAAATGCTGTGCGGTAATTTTGTAACATTCTCCGCGCATTTTCGTCGAAGATAACTTTCGGATTATCTAAGTTTCTGAAAAGATATCCGAATTGTTGTGTCTTGGACATTGGGATATCGTTCATAATTTGTTTTGATAAAATTTCCGTATCTATTCCTTCGTCTTCGTTGGGAATTTTCATTGGTTTCAATTCCCATCCTAACCCTTGATACCATAAATAATTATCAAGTCCGATTTTGCTATCGGGAGAACAGGTAACGGCAAAATGAACAGGACGTTGCCAGTTGTTCGAGCGAATGATTTCGTAAATCATAATATCTTGAATGCGAATGGCTTTTATTTCTCCCGCATCCATTGTTGGTTCCATCGTGAACGTCAATTTTCCTCTATTGATAAGGGCTAAATCTTCTGTACGTAATTGAAATCCTTCGAGTTCTTGATATTTGTCGAACACCTGTTTTGTAATCGGAATACTCATTTCACGCGTTTCCCAACGAATCGGCTGAAGTTGCGTTATTTCTTCGTCGGTGAAAGAAATCGGAACGGTTTGCGCGCCATGCGGAGTGTTATGTTTCAATTGTTTGATGTACCAATCGGTATTGACTAAACTGAGATTGACGATACGCACATCTCTTCGCACGCCTTCGACATCCTGCAAATACCATAACGGAAATGTATCATTGTCACCGTTGGTGAAAAGGATTGCGTTTGGTTTGCACGATTGCAACATATTGTACGAATGGTCCCACGCCACAAAATTTCCCGAACGATTATTTTGCTGGTAATTCATCCGCGCTAAATTGACAGGAACAGTAACAAATCCTAAAACAATAGCGGCGATAGCGATTGATGGATTCAGCGATTCCCGTTTCAGCATAGTCGTTAGCGTATCAATAATTCCGACAAGAGCAACAGAAATCCATAATGCAAACACCATAAATGCGCTGGTATAAAAATAATCACGTTCGCGCGGTTGCGGTTGTTGTTGGTTTTGATACAAAGCAAGAATAACACCTGTTATTAAAAACAGCGCAAATAACGTTGTTGCCATTTTCCACTCTTTTCGGAAATGAAAGTACATTCCGAACAAACCGAGAAAGATAGGAATGCCAAATGTCATATCCCATCGAATGCCGGAATCTTGAACATCATTCGCGCGCCCGATAAAATTCCATTGCAAATAACGATTATACATGTGGTCAATCTGATATCGCCACATAAAATCTCTATCCGATTCATAGTTTGTGTAAATTCCTTGATGCTGCGGTTCGGGACTCCAACGGCGAGGTGAAAGTTTCGGTTGGTCGCCGTATTGTTCGCGGCTGATATACCGAACAAGTCCAGAAAAATCGCTGGGGTCATTTTCATTCATCGGCATATTGGGAACATTAGCACGAATGATGACAAGTGAATACGTGGAATATCCAATAACGATGAGTAAGAAGGAAACGGAAGCAATATGGAGAATTTTATTTTTTGATTTCTGCGAAGAGAGAACGCCGAAAATCGCAAGAATGATGAAGAGAAACGGAAGCGCTTTTCCAAATGCGCCAGCAGTATCGCCGCCCAACATTTTTGGAAATCCCTGAATGATAACTGAATAGACGACGATAAAAATTCCAAGTGAAAAACCAAGCAAAAGGAGCAATTTCGTGTGCGTGATATGATAGGCAAGGAAAAACAACATCAACACCATAAGTGCAACCGAGAACCATCCTGCGGCTTCCGTTGCACCAAGGAAAATCATTACTCCTTGACTTGCGAGAGCAAAAAATCCGGCAATTTTTCCGACACGTTCATCATCTCCGGGAATGGTGGTTTTCCTAAAGAAGTATATAAAAATTACTCCAAATAACATCAGCAACGCGCCTAAATGAACGCCGATGGATAAACCGATAACATACGCGATGAGAAACAAATATTTTTCGTTGCGGGGCTCGTCTGCTCGTTCGTACCAACGCAGCATTAACCAGAAAACTACGGAAACAAATAACATTCCCGTTCCGTACACTTCCGCTTCTACGGCATTAAACCAGAATGAAAACGAAAACGCAAGCGCCAATGCCCCTATTGCGGAAGAAGAATATACCACAACTTTATCGAGCCACGTTTCCGGTTTTCCACGAAAGAACGAAATTATTTTTACTGCACAGAGATACGTAAGCATTACCGAAATCGCGCTCGCAAATGCAGAAACCGCGTGCATACGAACAGCAAGGTCTGCTGATGTTGGAATCATTGAAGCAATGCGTAATATAAGAAGAAACAACGGAGAGCCGGGAGGATGAGGAACTTGTAACAAATATCCTGCGGCGCAAAATTCTCCGACATCCCAAAACATAACGGTGGGAGAAAGCGTAATGGAATACATCGCTAAGGAAATGAGAAAAACGAAAAATGCGATACTACGATTGAGATATTGATGCACGATAAACTTCTGATTGCTGATATAAAATTTTGAAAAAGTGCGTTAAATATAAAGAATGATAGGAGTTTCAGAAAGGAATGAAAAAATATTATTTTTTCATGCTATAACAACGTTTAGTTTAAAAAAATTTCAAGTTCTACAAGAATTTTCTCTTGTTCCTTCACATTCCTTTCTGTATTTTCACATCGCTTTTTTTCAAAAAAATATATACAGCAATATGAACTTACAACAACTTCGCAACGGATTTCATTCAACGTTTTGGGTCGCCAACGGAATGGAACTTTTTGAACGTCTTGCTTTTTACGGCTCGAAAGCTGTTCTAACCGTTTATCTTGCTAACAAAGTCGGCTTAGGTCCGCAAGTTGCCGCTTCACTTGCAGGAATTTTTTCCGGCGTGCTTTATTCGCTTCCTATTGTTGCAGGAACGTTTGTTGACCGCTATGGATTTCGCAAAAGTTTAATGGCATGTTTTGCAATATTTTGCGTCGGATATTTTGCAATAGGGTTAGCAGGAATGGAATATGGGCAAAGTATTGTAAACGCGGTGGGAAAAACACCATACGTTATTTTCGTTTTACTGCTCACTGCGATTGGCGGTTCGCTTATTAAACCGTGTATTGTCGGTACAGTTGCGAAAACTACAACGCCGGATTCCAAATCGCTCGGTTATTCGATTTATTATATGCTTGTGAACATTGGCGGCGCAATAGGACCAATTATTGCGCTTCAAGTGCGGGAAAGTTTAGGAATTGAATTTGTTCTTGTAATGTCGTCGTTCGTTTCTGCGCTTAATTTACTCGGCACGTATTTGTTTTTCAAAGAACCGCCAAAAGCAACTGATGAAAAACCGACAACATCTCTCGGAGAAGTTTTCAAAAATATGTTAATGGTTTTTACGAACGGAAAATTTATTTTGTTCCTCGTTATCTTTTCCGGTTTCTGGATAATGTTCTGGCAAATATTTTATTCCTTCCCGTTTTTTGTAACGGAAATTTTAAAGTTTCCGCAGTTTGAAATTCTCGAAACCGTTGATGCATGGACAATTATTTTGCTCAGCGTTCCGCTTACAGCATTTGCGAAACGACTTTCTCCGATTGTCGGAATGACGCTCGGTTTTGCAATTGCAAGTTTTTCGTGGCTGCTGCTTGCCTTTGCGCCCACTATTCCGTTTGCAATTGCTGCGATGGTTTTATTTGCAATCGGCGAAGCAACACAAGCGCCGCGCTTTTACGAATACGTTGCCGACCTCGCCCCGAAAGAACAAGTAGGAACGTATATGGGATTTGCATTTCTTCCTGTTGCGATTGGTTCGTTTGTTGCGGGACCGCTTGCCGGTTGGCTTGTTGCAAATTACATTCAAGGTTCACACAACCCTGCAATGGCGTGGTATATTTTATCGGGAATTGGTTTTGGCTCAACGGCATTGATGGTGTTGTATAATGCGATGGTTGCGAAAAAATAGATTTGGGATTTGCGATGCGAGATATGAGATTCGAGGAATGTAGTGAGGTGATATGGTAATTACTCGAAAAATAGAATTGTGGATTGCAGAAGAAGATAAAACCAAGAGAAATGAAACCTGGGATTTTCTTCGCATGCTTGATAAAGAAATCTTCCGTGCGGCAAACGTTGTTGTGAACAATCAATACTTCAATGATTTTTATGAAGAGCGAATAATCCAGCAAGATGAAAAAATCGGTGATGTAAGTAAAAAAATACGCTTGCTATATTCTAAACTTCGCAAAGCTAACGATGAAGAACAGCAATCTCTCCAAAACGAAATTGAGATATTGAAAGAACAAAAGAAAGAATCACAAACGCGTGTTCGTTCCGAGTTTTACAAAACAAGCAAACAAAACACAACATACCAGATTCTTACAAAACAATTTCCTGAAATTCCCTCTGATATTTTAACGTGTCTTAACAATCAAATTTATAGTGTCATTGGAAAAGAGAAGAAAGAAGTTTTGCAAGGGAAACGTTCTATTCGTTCGTACAGAAAAGGAATGCCGATTCCGTTTCGTTTTGCACAACATCCACGATTAGAATTTTTTGAAAACGAATATTACTTACGTTGGCTGAATAACATTTCGTTCGTTCTTCGCTTTGGACGCGACAAAAGCAACAATAGAGCAATTCTCGAAAAAATTTTTTCCAAAGAATACAAACTGTGCGATTCTTCGATACAGATTGACGACAGAAAAATTTTTTTGCTACTCGTTGTTGATATTCCGAAAAGCGAACACAACCTGAACAAAGAACTTTCCGTCGGCGTGGATTTAGGATTGAACGTTCCTGCGTATTGCGCATTGTCCGAAGGATTTGCGCGGCTCGCCATTGGACACAAAGATGATTTTGTGCGTGTGCGGCAACAAATGCAACGACGAAGAAAAGCGTTACAAAAATCGCTCGTGCTTACTTCGGGAGGAAAAGGAAGAACAAGGAAGTTGAAAGCACTTGATGCTTTGGGAGAAAAAGAACGGCATTTTGTGCGAACGTATAATCACACCGTAGCAAAACGCATTGTCGAGTTTGCAGAAAAGTATAATGCCGGAGTAATTACAATGGAACTTCTCGAAGGATATGGCAAAGACGAAAACGGAAAATCGCGTAAAGGAGATTTTGTGTTGCGCAACTGGTCGTATTTTGAATTGCAAACATTACTCAAAGACAAAGCGGGAAGAAAAGGAATGGACGTTGTATTTATTGACCCGTACCATACAAGCCAAACGTGCGCTCTGTGCGGACATTACGAAATCGGACAACGCGAAACACAAGCAAATTTTATTTGTAAAAATCCCGTATGCAAAAACTTTGACGAAAAAGTAAACGCAGATTACAATGCTGCGCTGAACATAGCACGGAGCAAAAAATTTGTAGCAAAAAAAGAAGAATGTGAATATTTCAAACTTCATAAAGAAACTCGTTCTTGATTTGCTATATTAACCGCGCAAAATTTTTTAAATAATAAATTTTCTATCCTTAAAAATCAGGATAGCGGCACGGGTGGTTTCAGATTGTCGCCGATATGACATTCACACAAGCGTTTGTAAACAGTTGTGTCATCCGAAGTGTGAGAGAAGAAATTCTACTCATCAATTCCAAACAAATAACATTTTGTGAGCATTTTTCTTGATGAAAACGTGTGGAACTTCCAGACTGTATTGGATATAGAGAAAATAGGTTGTAAGCAACAGTTATTTGCTAGGAAGTTGAAACAGATTTCTAAACAATCTCCTTGAAGTATCGTTGTAAGCAAC